>JAGWRQ010000112.1 GCA_028869615.1 Candidatus Methylomirabilota bacterium
GGATCACCGCGGCCCGCTTTCCATGCGGCGCTCGCTTCGAGCGGATCGATCTGCCGCCGTCTTCACCGTTTACCGGTGTACTGGTCGATGATCCGTTGTTTCGGGTCGAGGCGGTGCGTCTGGATCACAAGATTCCGTGTCTCGCCTTTGCCCTGGTCGAAGCGACGCGCATCAACATCGATCCCGAAGCGCTAACGCAGCTTGCTCTGGATACCGGGCCTTGGCTAACCGACTGCAAGCGGCTCATACGCGCGGGCGCTCCGGACGATACGGCGGTCCGAGCCCCATCCAGGAGCGAGACCGGTATGGCATTCCAGGAATGGCGGCTCGGCGATCTGCGGGATCGGATCGTGACCATCACAAAGGGACAGCGGCTGGTCTATGTCACGGATACATTATACTCCGACGAGAATCAGCGGAAGATCGTCGCCCTGGCGCAGGACGCGGATCTCATGTTTTGCGAGGCGATGTATCTGGAGGAGGATCGGGATTGCGCGACCGAGCGGCACCACCTGACCGCGCGGCAGGCCGGACTGCTTGCCCGCGAGGCCAACGTAAAGGAGCTGGTGATCTTTCATTTGTCCCAACGATATCAGGAGCGTCCGGAGGCCCTCTATCATGAGGCCGCTGAGGCGTTCGGTGGCCCGGTTTGCTCGCGCTAAACCTTATCCCGGTGCTTGGTGTCACAGTACACGGATGTTGAAATCGGGTTTTAGGTTGTTGTAGTGAACAATGGATTGATGAAACCGCAGAGACCATTTGATAAGGAGGAAGTTACCATGCGAGCAATCGTGACAGCCGTATTAGTTCTGCTGGGTGTAGTGGGATCGGTCCTTCCGCCGATGTGGACACGGGTCGCCTCGGCCCAGGAGGAGTCGGCAGACCCGGGGATGATGGGGTATCGGATGATTCCGGACATGATGGGCGAGATGCACGAGATGATGCAGGGCATGGGCATGACCGGGCCTTGGTTCTATGGCCGAGGAGGTCATAAAGGGCCGCTGATCAGCTTGATGCTGATGTGGAAGGATCAGCTAGGACTCTCAGTCGATCAGGAACGGTCCCTCAGAGAGTTGCGAGGGAGCTTCGAGAAGGAGTCGATCAAACGAACTGCAGAAATTGACGTAGCCGAGTTGGAGTTGAAAGGGCTGTTAGAGGCGGACAAGGTGGATATCGCGAAGGTGGAGGCGCTGGCGAAGAAGACTGCGATGTTGCGGGCGGACCTCCGCGTGGCTCGGATCAAGATCATCGAGGCCGGGAAGGCGGTGCTGACGCCGGAGCAGCACGAGAAATTCAAGCGGTTGGCTCGTGAATCGATGATGGGTGACAGGGAAATGAGAATGATGGGCCCCGGCATGCCCCCGATGCACCCTGGCGCGCGGTGACCGGCGAATCGATATAGCCTGAGGTGAGTAGGAGCGACGTACGGAACTACACGTCGGTGGCGCGGGTGGCCTTGCGTCGGCGGTGTGCGAACTTTGTAGCCAGCAGGATCGCCTCCACTAGGCTGCGAGGATTTGCGGTCCCTGTTCCCGCGATGTCGAAGGCGGTGCCGTGATCCACTGAGGTGCGGATTATAGGGAGACCCACAGTCACATTGACCCCCCGGTGAAACCCGATCAGCTTGAGCGGGATATGGCCCTGATCATGATACATGGCGACGACGGCGTCGAAGTCGCCAAGCTTGTGTCGATGAAACAGTGTATCGGGGGGAAATGGGCCGCTTGCTCTGATTCCCTCAGTCTTGGCGGTTTCGACCGCCGGCGCGATCTCTTCTATTTCCTCTCGGCCGAATCGTCCGTTCTCGCCGGCGTGGGGGTTGAGGCCGGCGACGCCGATCCGCTTCTGCCGTGATCCGAGGTTGCAGAGCACCTGATGAGCCAAGCGAATGACGGTCAGAACCCTGGCCTGTTTTACCTTGTCGCAGGCGGTTCGCAACGAGGTGTGGGTCGAAACGTGGAGAACCCGCATCCGCCCGACGACCAACAGCATCGCGTAATCCTTCACACCGGTCCGCTCGGCGAACAGTTCCGTTTGGCCATCGTATTTGAATCCCGCCTGGGCCATCGCTTCCTTGTTCAGGGGACCGGTTATGACTCCGTCCAGTGTGCGCGCGATTGTAAGATCGATCGCCTTATTGAGGTACTCTACCGCCGCTCTGCCACAGTGGGGAGCCAGAACGCCCGACGGGCAGCTCGCGGTATCAATATTCTTCAGGTCCAGCACCTCAAGAGAGCCCGGGTCTCCAGTGATCTCGGCCGGGGAGCCGATAGACCGAACGTGGAGGTCAAGACGACAAAGCCTGACGGCCCGCCGCATGATTCCTGCTTCGCCGATGATCAGTGGACGGCAGGCCGCCCGCACCTCCTCCTGTGTGACGGCCTTAGCCACAATTTCCGGGCCGATCCCCGCCGGGTCGCCGATAGTTAAGCCAAAAAATGGACGAAACGTCGTATGTCGGGGCACGATTCCTCCTGAAGGCGAGCCAAATAATAGCACAATCCTCTTCATCCCTACAGGCTTTTCTGGTATAGTGATCCTGTGTAGCTGAACCCGTGCGTCCTCAGTGGCGGATCGTGTAACCGGAGGAGACACAGATGCATCTACTGAGCCGAAGCAGCATAGCGTTCATCGTTTTTCTTACCACTGCTTTCCCCCTGTTCCAAGCCTGCGCTCCCACGGCGACCCGCGAGAGCACCGGGGAATACTTCGATGACTCGGCTATTACCACCAAGGTTAAGGCGAAGCTGCTTGGGGATCCTATAGTCAGTGGGTTCGCAATTTCGGTAGAGACTTTTCGCGGACGGGTGATCCTGTCTGGATTTGTCAACTCTCAGGCCCAGATCGATCGAGCGGTTGCCTTGTCCCGGGAGGTTGCCGGCGTGAGAGAAGTGCAGTCGGCGCTGGTGATCAAGAGTAGGTAGCGGCCTTTCCTGCCCTAGCGCAGTCCACCTCGAAGCTGCAATCAAAATCACCTGATCCTTGCGCGGGACAACATGTGGACGATCATTGAGAGCGCGCTCGATCTGGTTTCTGCGTTCGTTGACTTCCTGAGGGTCTCATCGGTTTCAGTGTCGGCGCTTCAGTTGGTTGGGATTATCCTCGTTGCGTTTCTGCTCGGCCTGGTCCTTGGGCGGATCACGAAGCGTGGCGCTCAAAAGGCCGTCGAGGATGCAAACAAACGGGAGGCGGACCGCGTCTTATTGGATTTCGAGAGGTTGACGCCACTTGGCCCTTCTCAAGAGGAGGCGGTAGAGAATTCAGCAATGGATATCTCTGATCTCCGAACTGACCAGATGTCAGAGAAACCTGCAGCCAATGACCGAAAGGAACAACAGGAGCCGCCAGTGCTCAAGGAATGATCGACATCATAGTCGGTTGCCTCCCTTGATTTTTCCGGCGGTCTCCGGTATCTTTTATAAGTACGCTTCTCGTTCAATATTCATACACCGCATGGTAGATACAATGGATACAGTGCACGCGATACCAAGTTCGCTCGAGGAGATCTTTTCAAACGCGGCAGATGGGGTTCTCGGCGTCGATCAGAACCACATAATCACCCTATGGAACAAGGCGGCTGAGCGTCTCGTAGGGTACACGGCCGCAGAGGTGATGGGACGGCCCTGTTCTGAGGTCTGGGCCGTAAAAAACCGAACAGGGTGCCGATTGTGCGGAGAGGACTGCTCCCCGATTACCTCGGCCAGGAAAGAGGAGCCGGTTGAGGGGCGCGAGATCATGACTCACACCAAGGCGGGGCGCCCCCTCTGGCTCCACGTCAGCACCATCGTTATCCCCGCCGGTGCCCCGAGCCGCTTCACCATGGTGCACATCTTTCACGACGTGACCCGGCAGGTGGAGACCGAGGTCCTTCTCGGCAAGGTCCAGTCGCTGTTGGGGGGCGAAGGAGCCCCCCCGGATGGCGGCGGGATAAGCCCTCCGGAGAGCGCGTCCCCATTAAAGGTATTAACGCCAAGGGAGCAGGAGGTCCTCCGGTTCATTGCCCGCGGCGAGAGCGCCAAGGGGATTGCGAAACAACTTCACATCAGCACCACCACCGCCCGCAACCATACCCAGAAGATCCTCGTCAAACTTGGCCTCCACACCAAACTCGAGGCCGTGGCGGTTGCCTTCCGCTATAAGCATTTCTAGCCCTGTTCCGGCTCATGCCCTCCAGCTTTGAAGATGCGGCTTCCCCACATCTGAAGGGGCTGCCCCCTTACCGCCATGGCAGGCCGTTTGAGGAGGGTGGCAGGGGACCGGTCAGTGAGGAGTGGGTCAAGCTCGACTACAATGAAAATCCACTAGGGCCTTCGCCGCTGGCGGTCAAGGCGATACAGGGTCTGCTTCACGGCGTCAACCGTTACCCAGATTGTCAGGGACACGATCTTAAGGAGCGGTTGGCCGAGTGGCTCGGGCTGACTCCGGCGCATGTTGCGCTGGGGAACGGCAGCAGTGAACTCATCGATCTATGCGCAAGGTGCTTCCTCGGCCCTGGCACTGAGGCCATCGTGGGCGATCCCGCCTTCGCATTCTACGGCCGGGTAGTCCAAGCCACGGGCAGTCAACGAGTATCGGTTCCATTGAAAGCGTTTCGCCATGATCTTCAGGCCATGGCTGAACGGATTACGCCGCGGACCAGGATGGTCTTCATCGGCAATCCGAACAATCCGACCGGAAGTTGCGTCCCGCCTTACGAAATCGCCGCGTTTATCGAGGCGCTCCCTGCAGGGGTCATTGTCCTTTTCGATGAGGCCTATCGTGAGTATCTCCCCGATGAGCTTCAGCCTGACACTGTGCGCTACGTGAAGGAGGGGCGCTCGGTGATCGCATTGCGGAGCTTCTCTAAGATCTATGGGTTATCGGGGCTACGAATCGGCTACGCGATCGCCCCGCCCGATTGTATTGTGCTCCTCGACAAAGCGAGGCAGCCGTTCAACGTTAATGCCCTGGCCAGCGCAGCCGCCTTGGCCGCCCTCGACGATGTGGCGCACATCGTCAGCTCGAAGCGCCTCAATGAGGCCGGCAAGCAGTACCTGTACCAGGCCTTCGAGGAGCTCGGATTGCGCTGCGTGCCGACGGCGGCGAACTTCATTCTTGTCGATGTTGAACGGGACGGGGAGCAGACTGTTCAGGCCTTGGCGGAGAAAGGGGTCGCCGTCTGCTCTCTGGTCCGATATGGTCTCCGGACGTCCCTGAGAGTCACCATCGGCGCCTCCCGCGAGAATGAGCGATTTATCGCAGCCCTTCGCGAGGTCCTCACGACACACTGAGTAATCATCGTCCCTCGTAATACCCCATGCGCCTGAAAGTCTGCGAGACGAGGCATTCAACCCCCGTCCACGTCATTGCGAGGCGAAGCCGAAGCAATCTCATCCACACTCAACCAGCGCTGTGAGATTGCCACGGTCGCTTCGCTCCCTCGCAATGCCGCGCAAGAGACTTTCGACGCAATGGGGCAGATCACCCAGTTTGGGGCGTTTGCCCCAATATCCATCTTGCCTCGGTGAGTTAGTCCGGTAACACCCTCTTTCCTGCCAGACTCCATCCATTAAATCAATCAGTTACATCACCAATGTGTGAGAGCGGTTGGCACTGGATGTGCATTATTATTTTAAGCCCTATTGGGCTACAGCGTACTCGCTACCCATTCTCAAACGAACGGTGGAGGCGGCGATGTTTGAATTGTCCACGCACATACCTGGTCCCAAGCAGCTACACGAGATCGATCTGTCCGCGTACGACGCGCTCTATCTGGGCGACTATACGTGCCCTCTCTATCCCGGTAATTTCTCCCGCCATATCGAAACGCTCGCCCTTGGGGTAGAGCAGGTCAAATCGATGGGGAAGAGATGTTATCTGAGCCTGTATGCTATTCCAAAAGACAGCGACCTGGTCTGGATTAAGGAACTGCTCCGGAGCGCTCGCGGGCTGCCTATCGACGGTGTCGAGGTCCACAACATGGGCCTATTGGGGACCGTGCGCGAGATGCTGGGCGACATCCCTATCCACTTGGGGGTTTTTGGTAACCTTTATACCCATGAGACTGCGCGGGTGCTCAAAGGGTACGGGGTTGAACGGGTCTTTCCGAATGCCGAGTTGAGCCTGGAAGAACTGATCTACATCCGGGATCACTCGCCCGTCCAGGTGATTGTTCCCCTGCACGGCAAGATCCCGCTGGCGATTTCGGGAACCTGCTTCGTCACCGACTACACCGGTCATGTACCGGCCCATTGCGAAGAGAGTTGTACCCAGGGGCACTGGCTGACCCATGAAGATTGGCAACTCAAGAGCATCGGGAGAGCAAACCTGAGCGGAAAGGATCTCTGCATGCTCGAGTACCTGGATCGCCTGGTCCAGAGCGACCTCAACCTGTTCTACATCTATACGCTGGGAGAAACGGGGGCCTACGTCGAGACGATCGGGAAGATCTACCGTGAGGCGCTCCACAAGGTCCAATCGGGTGAGGAGTGTTGCACCGAGCGGTGGCTGGATCAGTTGAGATCGTTATCGCACAGCGGCCTCTGCAATGGGTTTTATTTCGGCGTGTCCGGGCAGGAATATCTCAGCCCCCATGCGCTGTCTCACACCGCGTAACGAAGGGCTTCAGGAGGAATAAACAATGGCGAAGCTGATGGCGCCTGGGGGAACGCGGCGGATGGCCTTCTCGGTCCTGGAAGCGGGGGCCGATACGGTCTACGTAGGCGTCAGGGGATGGAGTCGGAGAGGTTCCGACGTCGAGTTGAAGGACGAGGAGGTCCGGGAGCTCTGCGACGTCGCGCGCGCTCAAGGTAAGCAGGTCCGGGTCGTCCTGAACACGATGCCCAGTTCGCTGGAGGTCCCGCTCCTCCTGAAGAAGGTTGACATGTACGCCGGATGGGGTGTGTCCGGGTTCATGATCAGCGACATCGGCTCCATGGTCCAGGTGCGATCCCACTTCCC
>JAGWRQ010000113.1 GCA_028869615.1 Candidatus Methylomirabilota bacterium
GGGAATATCCCGGTCTGCAAAGATCTGCGCGATCCCGGTGAGCCCAGGTCGAACAACGTGCCGTTGCCAATATCCGGGGATCTGCTCCAAGAGCATTACTGCCTCCGTCCTCGAATCTAGCGCCTTTAACGTTGAACGTTCAACCTCACACCTTGTACGTTGAACTTTGCACGTTGAACTTTGCACGTTGAACTTTGCACGTTGAACTTTGCACGTCGAACTTCGTACCTCAATCTCTCCTGGCCGGAGCGCCCGCGGGCCCACAAAACTCATCTCCCCTCGAAAGATATTCCAGAGCTGAGGCAGCTCATCCATCGCCGTAGCCCGCAGTAACCGTCCCGCTCGCGTCACCCGCGGGTCGTCTTCAGTCGCCTGGCGCGGACCGAAAAGGCTGTCCGCATCACGTACCATGGTACGAAATTTCAGCGCCGTGAAGAGCTCCCCACCCTGTCCTACACGGAGGTCCCGGAAAAAGATCGGCCCGCCATCCTCCCGCTTGATGGCAACGGCGATCACACCCCACAGCGGGAGTGATGTTAGCAGTCCGACGCCGGACACCACCACATCGAACAGTCGTTTAGCGCTGTTCCATCCCATTGCCTGCCAGAGCCCAGCTCTTCATCCCTTCTCTGCCACCTCTTGGCGTCCTCTGCACTCCACTCCATCTCTGCTACTGCACCTTGAACGTCACACCTTGAACGGTGAATATAGTCCTCACGGCCTCCTCAGCCAACCGAAGCGTCCGGCATCGAACGCGCGCTTACCCTCCCCGGGCGCCGGCAGACCCGCCGTCTCGAGCTCCGCGTCGACCATAATCCGGACCAGGTCGGCAAACCGCACGTGCGCCTCCCAGCCGAGCTGTCGTTTGACGTTCGAGGGATCCGCCTTGAGCAGTTCAACCTCCGTCGGGCGAAGATAGCGCTGGTCCAGTTTCACGTGCTCGCGCCAGTCGAGACCCGCGTAGCCGAAGGCCGCCTCCACGAACTCGCGGACGGAATGCGTCTCGCCCGTACCGAAGACGAAGTCCTGCGGCGCGGTCATCTGAAGCATCCGCCACATCAGCTCCACATACTCTGGCGCGTAGCCCCAGTCGCGCCGGGCGTCGAGGTTCCCGAGGTAGAGCGTCTGCTGGCGCCCTGCTTTGATCGCCGCAACGGCGCGCGTAATCTTGCGCGTGACGAAGGTCTCGCCGCGTCTGGGCGATTCGTGATTGAATAGGATCCCGTTGCAGGCGAATAGTCCGTATCCTTCACGATAGTTCCGCACCATCCAGTGAGCGTACACCTTGGCTGCCGCGTACGGGCTGCGCGGCTGAAACGGGGTTGTCTCGCTCTGCGGCGCCGGGGCGGCGCCGAACATCTCACTGCTCGAGGCCTGGTAGAGTCGGCATCGCACTCCGCTCTTGCGGATCGCCTCGAGCAGGCGTACCGTGCCGAGGCCCGTGACGTCGCCCGTGTAGTCGGGCATATCGAAGCTGACCCGAACATGACTCTGGGCGCCCAGATGGTAGACCTCATCCGGCTTGACCTCGTAGAAGAGGTTCGTGAGCTGACCTGAGTCGGCGAGGTCCCCGTAGTGGAGAAAGAGCCTCGCTTTCGAGTCATGCGGGTCCTGGTAGAGATGGTCGATTCGGTCCGTGTGAAACGTGCTCGCCCGCCGAACCAGCCCGTGGACGGTGTAGGCCTTGGCGAGCAGGAACTCGGCCAAATACGAGCCGTCCTGGCCGGTAATGCCGGTGATGAGAGCGACTTTCATGTGACTCCTTTCCAACCAGCCTTCTAGCCTGGATCCGGAATAGTACAAGTCATGGACAGATCTGCTTTATGTACATAAATGTACGTACTATACGATGCACCACCTTCCAGCGCAAGCTCGCCCACCTCTTACCCCCGTAGCTCACGAAACAGATCGTAGTACGCCCGCACCTGGATCGGTCGATCGAACTCCAATGCCGCCCGGCGGGCGTTGGCCCCAAGACCGCTCGCAAGATCCCGGTCATGATACAGGGTCAGGATTTTGTCAGCCAGGTCGTCAGGATCGCCCGGCTTGGCCAACAGCCCGCACTCATATTTCCGGGTAATGGCCGCGACCTCACACGCCTCTTCCACGGCGGCCACATAGGGTCGCCCTGCTGCCAGGATGCCGTACAGCTTGCTCGGCACAATGTATCCCGCGAGCCTCTCCTTCAGCGAAATAATAAAGACATCGGCTGCAGCGAACGACTCCGTCAAACGCTCCTTCGGCTGATACGGCAAGAACCGGACATTGGCAAGCTCTTGACTTTGCGCCTTGGCCTCCAGCGCTCCCCGCTGCGCCCCATCCCCGACCATTGCCATCATAATATCAGTGTCGTTTCGCAAACGGTCCGCCACCTCCAGCAGGATGTCTACATTCTGCGACAATCCCATATTCCCCGAATGCATCACGACGAATCTATCGGCCAGCCCCGTAGCTACAGACCATGGATTACGTTTTTCCCCCGGCGTGATCGCGGAACAGTCGGCCCAGTTGTGGATCACCCTGAGCCTTCCCGGATCGGCGTCCTTCCCGATGATCAGACGCTCTCCCATCGTCTCCCCCAGGACGACTACCTTATCAGCGTTGCGAATCAGCAGCCGATTGATGCACTGCAGGAGCCGATTGACCGTTGGGCTCTGAAAGTCCTCCAAGAGGACCGCCACCTCCGGGAAAATGTCCTGGCAGAGGAAGACGAACGGGACTCGCCACCGCCGGGCCCAGGCCAGGGCGGCCAGGCCGAGGATCGGGGGGTCGGTCAGGCTCATCACCACGTCCGGCCGGCACGCCCAGCCGCCCGCCAGGACGGCCGACGCGAAGTAAGACACGTAGTTCGCCGCCCGCCCGACGAAACGCGCCTTGGTAAGGCGGGTCCCGGCAGCGCGTAGGACGACAACACCACGGACCGTTTCGCGTCGGACCAGGCCCCAGCCTGTCGATCTCCCTGTACCGTTGCCGGAACCGTTCGCGCCATTCACCGTCACGGTCGGAAGACCGGCTACGACCGTCACCTGCCAGCCGTAGTGCGCCACAAGGTCCTCGCATAGCTCCGTGAGAAGCTGGCCGGTTGCTCCGAGGTCCGGGTAGTAGGACCGGTTGAAGACGAGGAGGTGGGGCATCAGGCGCTCCTACAGTCCTTCATCACTCACTCCTAACTCCTTCCTTTCTCCACTACCCACTTCCCCATCACCAACACATCCATGTCTGTCCGCAAGAAACAGTCCAGTGCCTCCTCGGGTTTGTGGACAATCGGCTCGTTCTCGTTGAAGGAGGTATTGAGCAAAACCGGGACACCGGTCAGCTTTTCAAACGCCTTGAGGAGCTGCCAGTACAAGGCATTCGTATCACGGTTGATCGTCTGGAGCCGTCCCGAGCCGTCCACGTGGGTGACCGCCGGGATCACGTCCCGTTTGTCCGGTCGGACCGGATAGACGTGCATCATGAACGGGTCCGGAACCGCCCCAACAAAGTAGTCGTGAAGAGATTCTTCAAGCACCGATGGGGCAAACGGCCGGAACTTCTCCCGAAACTTGATTTTCGTGTTGAGGATCTCACGCATATCGTGGCGCCTGGGATCGGCCAGGATGCTTCGGTTGCCGAGGGCGCGGGCGCCCCACTCCATTCGCCCCTGAAACCATCCAACAATCTTCCCTTCGGTCATTCGCTCCGCCGTCCACCGGCACAGCTCCTCCTCATCCTCCATTGTATGCATCCGACATCCGTACTTTCTTAACTCCTCACCCCTTACTCCTAACACCTTACCGATCTCATCGTCACTGAACTCCGGCCCCCAGTAGCCGTGCTCCATGACGAAGCGCCGGGGCTGGCTCAGCAGATGGTGCTGGACATACAGCGCTGCGCCGAGCGCCGTGCCGTTGTCCCCGGCCGCCGGCTGGATATAGACTTCTTGAAATGGCGTGCGCTCGCGAATCTTCCCGTTCGTCACGCTGTTCATGGCGCAGCCCCCCGCGAGGCAGAGTCGAGGAAGCTGCGTCTTCTCGTAGAGGGCGTTCAGGATATGGAACGCCGCTTCTTCGAAGACGATCTGGAGCGACGCCGCAATCGACTCGTGCCTGGGTGTGAGGGGCTCCTCGGACTTCCGGGCCGGCCCCAGGAGCTGTTCAAGCTTCGGCGTGTACACAGCCCCCATCGTCGGTTCGCCATCGTCCCAGGTCATGGTCACTCCTTCCGAGTGGTGACGGAAACAGGAGAGATCCAACTCAAACTGTCCTCCCGGCTTCAGATGAATCAGCCGGCGAAGCGTATCGACATCATCGGGCTTCCCATAGGGCCCGAGCCCCATGACCTTATATTCATCGCCATACTTGGGAAAGCCCAGAAACTGAGTGATAGCCAGGTACATAAGCCCGAGTGAGTGAGGAAAATAGACTTGGTCCAAAACCTCAAGCGCGTGGCCTCGCCCGATGGCCATGGAGGAGCTGACGAAGTCGCCGAATCCATCGATGGCACAGACCGCCGCTTCCTCGAACGGCGAAGCGAAAAAGGCGCTCACCAGGTGCGCCGGATGATGCTCCACCCAGTGCATTTTTGCCTTGATTTCCTCACTCCTTACCCCTAACTCCTCACTCACTGTTTTCGCCAGAACCTGGACCCGCCCGGCATTCTTCACCCGATCCGTCACCAGCCCAAGACTCTGGCGATTCCGCACTGCGAAGACCGCTTTCCGGAGTAGATTCGCACGCGGATCGCGAGAGATCGCAATGTGGTCGATGGCTGCCGGCGCCACGCCTGCCATGTCCAGACAGGCACGGATGGCCTCACGCGGGAACCCCGCCCAGTGCTTGACGCGACGGAACCGCTCCTCCTCGACCGCCGCAACCAGTTCGCCATCGCGCAGCAGTACCGCCGACGCATCCCCATGGTAGACATTAATCCCTAAGATGATCACGCCGACACCTTTCTACGCTTGCCCCCTCGTTACCACCCAGTACATTTCGTTACTCCCCCTCCCCCCTCCTCGCCCTTCCGCCTTCCCTCTTTTCTCAGCTTGACAAACGCACTTTGTTCTGTCATAACTTTATTTAAAGTAAAACATTCTTACGATGGTAAATCAAATGACCGCCGTACATGTGACGATTGTAAAAGCATCCTCCAAAGGGCAGATCGTTCTTCCTAAGAGAATTCGACAGAACCTGGATATCCGTCCAGGCCAGAAGGTTGCGTTGCGCCTTGTGGGAGATCACGCCGAGATCAAGCCGCTACCACGGGACCCAATCGAGTCGCTCCACAGTATCTTCAAAGACTATCCCGGATCCCTCGCTGATGAGCTCCTCACGGAACGCCGAAAAGATCGAGAACGTGAAGAAGCCGAGATTACTCGATTCGCACGCCGCCCTGGTCTACCTCAAAGGCGAAAAAGGGCACGAAAAGGTTAAGGCCGCCCTCGCGGACGCCGAAAAGTCGGACACCCCTCTCCTGATGTCCGAAATCAACATCGGTGAGGTCGGCTATACCATTCTCCGCGCCAGACTGACCAACAACCTCGATGATTTCTTGAGCCAATTCTTATCCCTACCGATCCGGCGGTTACCGGTTGACTTCGATCTCGTCATCGAGGCTGCGCACATAAAAGCGCGCTACTCGCTCTCCTATGCTGACGGCTTCGCCGTTGCCACCGCCCTCCGAAATAACGCAGCGATCATCACCGGCGATCCTGAGTTCAAGGCGGTAACAGAACTGGTACACATCGACTGGCTGTAGTGGCCCGGCATCGAACTCTCCACCGCGTCCGCCACCCCATCTACGACAACCCATTACCCCATTACCACTCAATATAAGTCGTCCCTCGCCTTTTCTCAGCCTCCTCGCCTCCTACCCTTCGGACCTAAGATTCGACAGGTCTGTCGCATGATTTCCCTTGAGGGCTAGTTGCTTGGCCAACCTATAATGCGTCGGGTCCTCGATATAATGTCTAACCTCCTCATTTTTTAATTTGACACGTTCTACCGGTTCTATTCCGAAGTGTCGACAAACGTTGACGGCCAGGCTGAAGCAAAGCGTAAACTTCCCCGGCAGCGCAATGGTATATGCGCCTTGGTCAACAATATGATACAGATAGTTACGCATAAAGGACGAGGAGACGACCTCTGTCTTGTATCCAAAAAACAGATCAGCCCCTTTTTCATCGAAGTCACCAAAGACCTTCCGCCCTAGCCCCAACATGTAGCTTCGTGCCCGCTCAAGCGATTCAGCACCGAAATCTTGCACATCGTAGTAGGCGGCATTTCCAATCACTGAGTATTCCAGGCCATTACGCCGGTGACAAATATGGTTGATGGTATCCTGCGTATGTGGAGACATCTTGACGAAATTGATGTCGCTGAGCGCTGGATGGACCACCAGGATCGGGCTGACAAATACGTGCACGCTCTTATCAAAGGTCGAGGTTGTCTTCCCTGCAGCCAGGATCGTGTGGCGAGCGTAAAACCGCGAGAGAGTATCGTCAGTAGTCTCCTGGGCGAGCACATACCCTCGCTCCAAGCTCAGTACTTTCGTTTGCATCTTCACGGTCCCACCACTGGTCAAAAACGACCTCAGCAGATCTTCGGCAATCAGTCGCGTATCCATTGCGCGATCACGCGACTTCAGCGTAAACGCCACGTTCTCAAGGTTAATCCCCAAGGTCGAGCCGTGCACCACGTATTGGAGCGGCTTAGCGCCAAACCCCATTTGATGACTCAAGCTTCTTGAGGCGTCCAAACTCTCAAACCAAGACATACGCCGTTTGGCCCGATACAACGCGAGGGCCCACGGGAGCCTCCACTTCCAGCCCACACCCTTGGAATTTGCATATACGTAGAAGCTCGTTCGGTTTGAGAGCCACCCTGCCCGGTCAGTCG
>JAGWRQ010000114.1 GCA_028869615.1 Candidatus Methylomirabilota bacterium
ATCTGTCAGGTCGAGGCACGCTCACCTCCTTTACGACTATTCGGGTGCCGCCGACTGTCTTCCAAGGGCAGGAGCCATACGACATCGCGGTCATCGATCTGGATGAGGGGCTGCGGGTCACGGCCCGTCTCACGGTTCCGGAAGGCAGAGAGGCGGCGATCGGCGATCCGGCGGTCTTTGAAGAGATGCGACCGTATGGGCCGGTCTTTCGGCTGATCTAGGAATGGGAATGAACGACAGTATACTGACGATGGCCGGTATCCAGATGGGTGGTGGGCCCGATCATGGAGCCAACCTGGAAAGAGCGATAGGGCTGGGGAAGATTGCCGCCCAACGGGGGGCGAAGGTCATCTGTTTTTCGGAATGCTTTGCCTGGTCCTGGTTCCCTCGTGAGACCGACCCGTCGCAATTCGCCACTGCTGAACCGGTTCCAGGACCGCTCAGCGAGACGATCGCCGCATTTGCGCGGGAATACCAAGTGGTTGTGGTCGCGCCGATCTTCGAGCGCGGGACCGATGCGGCCTACTATAATACGGCCCTCGTCTTTGACGCCGATGGGACCCTGCTGGGTCAGTACCGAAAAAATCACCTTCCGCAGCTTCCGAACTATCAGGAACGGTTCTATTTTACGCCCGGCAATCAGGGGTTCCCCGTTTTCCATACCCGATACGCCATGATCGGCGTCCAGATCTCATGGGATAATTTCTTTCCTGAAGGGTCGCGCCTGCTTGCGCTCCAGGGCGCTGAGGTGATCTGTGCGCCGACCTCCGCCTCAATCGTCGCGTCGCACGCCAAATGGGAGCGGGCGCTTGTTGGGAGCGCGGTCTACAACGGGGTGTTTGTGTTGCGGGTCAACCGTGTGGTGGGCGACGACGGGTTGCCGTTCTATGGCAAGAGCTTTTGCGTCGACCCCAACGGCGACTTTATGGTAGAGCCGAGTGGCGCCGATGAAGGGGTCATCCTGGCGGAGATCGACCTGGGGTGGGTTAAGACCGTCAGGGATATCTGGCCTTTTTTGCAAGACCGCCGGCCAGAGATTTACGCAGGGCTCGCGTAGAGTAAGGTACAATGGCCTTGATCGCGCCCTTCAGGGGATTACGGTACAATCCTGAGCTCGTAGGGGATCTGAGCTTGGTGATGGCTCCACCCTATGATGTTATTTCACCGGAAGGACAGCGGGCCTTTCACTCCCGCCACAAGCACAACGCGATCCGCCTGATTCTGGGTGAGACCCGCCAGGAAGACGACGCTGTGCGGAACCAATACAGTCGCGCGGGAGACTACTTTCGCCAATGGCAAGCCGAGCAGGTACTGGTTCGCGACCCCGTACCCGCCTTATACCTCTACCAACAGACCTTTCAGCTCCCTGGTGTCGGGGAGCTTGTGCGATGCGGTCTGATCGGACTGGTTCGTCTCGAAGAGTTCGGTAGTCGCACGGTCTTCCCTCATGAGCGAACACTGGGGGCAGCCAAGGCGGACCGACTTCGCCTGATGCAGGCCTGTCACGCGAACTTGAGCTCTGTTTTCAGCGTCTATCCAGGCCGCTTGCTCGAACTGGATCAGATGATAGCTGGTGCTCAGGAGTCCAAACCGATCATTGACCTCTGTGATTGGGACGGCATCCATCATCAGGTCTGGATCTGTCAGGATCGTGCAGCGATCAGGAGACTTCAGGCGAAGTGTGCGTCAACACCGCTCTTTATCGCGGATGGTCATCATCGGTATGAGACGGCGCTGGCCTTTCGAGATCTCATGCGGGCCAAGGAGAAGGGCGATCCCGCCCACGCGCAGCAACGGCCTTACAACTACGTCATGATGACGTTGGTCAGCGCCAAAGACCCCGGCTTGGTCATCCTTCCGATCCATCGGCTGCTCAGACACCTTCCGGGCGACAGCCTGGACGGCTATCTGGCCCAGCTTACCCGACAATTTGCCGTCGAGAGGCTGCCTGTCCCCCGTGATCCTGAGGCCGCTGCCTCGACCCTGCTTGGCTATCTGCGGCAGACTAAGGCGGGGACACACTGTTTCGGTCTGTACGGTGGAGAGGGGCGCGCATACCTGCTGACGCTCGCTGACGAACGGGTCCTGGAGGCAGGGGATGACAAGCCACCCATCTACAGACGACTGGATGTCACCATTGTTCACAGGCTTCTGATCGAGGGTCCATGGTCTCAGCATAAGGTGGGCGAGCTTGCAGACGATGGGCTCAATTATAACCATGATGCTGCGGAGGCCGTCCGGATGGTCCAGAAAGATGGGTGGGCAGCGGCCATCTTGCTCAATCCAACCAAGATCGCCGAGGTCCAGGCGGTGGCCGAGGCCGGCCTGCGGATGCCGCCTAAGTCAACCTTTTTCTACCCCAAGCTCCTTACCGGGCTGGTCATCCATCCCCTTTTGCCCGATGAGATAGTTGAGGCATAGTATACAATAGCTCTAGGTTCGCAGTGGGCTGGTGGAACAGTATTCAGCGTGTTAGACCTCGGACACGCCGAGGTTAGCCGGCACAGGCTCACCCGCCTGGCGCGCAACCTCCGCCTCCGCCACCCGCTGCACCGGAGCCGACAGCTCCTTGCTCCCCTTTGAAGCTGAAGGCGGAAAACTGCTTTTCCACAGCCGCCCCTGGGCAGTGTGGGCATTCTATGACAGCATTGCGGCCCAGGACGAGTTTTTCAAACACCTGGCCGCAGTTCGAACAGCGATATTCATAGATAGGCATATACGATACCGCCTTCCTGGGTTATTCGCCGCCGCGCTGAACGTAGCTTTTCACGAACTCCTCGGCGTTCTCCTCGAGGACCTCGTCGATCTCATCCATCAGTTTGTCAAGGTCCTCCTTGAGTTTTTTCCCCTTTTTTGCGGTTTCGGGATTCGGCTCAGCCGCCTCAGGTGGGCCACCGCCGGCCTCGCGCTTTTGTTTTCGTTCCTGCTCCGCCATGTCTTACTCCTTCTCCCGTCTCACCGACCCGCCTGCCAGACGAGGTGTTGTACCTCCGGTATCAGGAGTTTCGTCAGGGCGAGACGGACCGCTTCCTCCGAACCCGGAAGGGCCACGATCACCTTTCCTTTCGCTGTCCCGCAGAGCGCGCGGCTCATCAGGGCGGCGCTCCCAACTTCCTGGAAGCTGAGACTCCGGAACAGCTCGCCAAAACCGGGCAGCGCCTTGTCCAGCAGAGGGCTGATCGCTTCGATCGTCTGATCCCTCTTGCTGAGCCCGGTCCCTCCGGTCATGACGATCAGATCAACCTCTTCTTCGCAGAGCTTCTTGATGACCTCTCTCAGACCTTTAGGATCGTTCTTCAGGATCATCGAGGCGACCTGATAATGACCGGCTTCATTGAAGAGCGATTCAATGAGTCGGCCTGAGTGGTCGTCTTCCGACTTGCGACTATCGGTGATGCTGAGCCTTACGTATCGGATCGGCCCAACCTTCTTAGCCTCTGCATGGTGATCGTGAACACCCATGGGTCCCTCGATGAAGTCTCAGGCTCTGTTCCACCTATGATAATTGCTTCTTAACTTATGATAATAGAATACGCCATTTCGGTCAATGCGGGAAGCTGCAACAGGTCACGTTCCGTTATCTTATCCCTTGCCCCTGGAGCGCGACGAATTCTTTTATGTTGCGTGCGACCGGATCAACTGCATGAACTCGTTTCGACTCTCAATCCGCTCGCGGAAGATCCCGTGCATCGAGGAGGTTACGGCCTTACTGTTCTGTTTCTCTACGCCGCGCATCATCATGCAGAGATGATAGGCTTCCATGACGACGGCCACCCCCCGGGGTCGCAACGCTTCCAGGAGCGCGTTGGCGATCTCGGAGGTCAGGCGTTCCTGCACCTGGAGTCGGCGACTGTACATCTCCACCACGCGAATCAACTTGCTCAACCCAACAATCCTGCCGTTCGGAAGATAGCCGACGTGGCACTTGCCGAAAAAGGGCAGCAGATGATGCTCGCACAGCGAGAAGAAATCGATGTCCTTGACCAGAACGATCTCGTCATAGTTGTCCTGGAAGACGGCCTCATTCAGGATCTCGTCAACCTGTTTGCCGTACCCGGACGTGAGAAAGGCATACATCCGCTCTACCCGCTCGGGCGTCTTGACCAATCCTTCCCGATCAGGATCCTCACCGATCTCTTTCAACAGATCCCTGACCAACCGCTTAATCATGCTGTTATTCCTTGCTGAGACAATATGGCCTCGAACGTCCCTCCCTCTCGGAGGAAGGGGGATGAACCTCAGTTCTTATCTGGTGCAGGAGCGGCCTGCCCTTCCAGCGTGAGCTTCCGCAGTTCGGACTCAGCCTGCGCCCGCACCTTGCGAGCCTCGTGCCTGACGGCTTCTTTCGCGCCCAGTTCGCCCGCGAGTTGCTCTCGTGTCGAGGTAAAACGTCGGTTGACATTGCTGTTGAAGGTGTCGACGATCTGCGCTTTGATCGCCGTGATCTCTCGGTCGGATTTCACTTCGATCGCCTTGGCTCCCGCCACCTTCGCCTGGTACTGCGCTTTCTCCGCGAGCAGGCTGACCGCCTCCCCAGACGTCCTAGCGCTGAGCAGGTGAGTATCCTTTTTCGCCTGCGCCGCAGACCTGAAGATCTTCGCCTCATCCTTCGCCTGCGCCAAATAGTTCAGGGCCAGCGAAAACTCCTCCGGCGCATAGATCTCCGCCTCAAAGTCTCTTGCCTCTTGAATGGCCTTTTCTGCCTCCTCCAACCCCTTCACAAAAACAAGTTCTTGCGCGTCAGCAAAGCCTCGCCAGAGCGTAAACGGAACCAGCACGACCATCACCCCGACGATCAACCGCTGCATGCTTCGCCTCCAGTATCTCATTGTGCTGACTCCTTCGTGCGCTTGCCGAGATAACTAAATCGGTCCACGAATGCCGTCGGCTCAAGGCATCCGCCATGTGCGAGGGCCTCGATCTGTCCTGACGACTCAAAGTCCTGCGGCTCCAGACGGATCATATAGGCCCGGAGCGTCTGATACGATTCGGAGCCGATATCGACGTAACGGACACGAATCTTTCCTGTCCGCCGATCCAGCATGTCTCGAAACGGGATCGGGACCATCTTCCCCCCTTGGATGGTTACCATGGCCTCCGTCCGACCGTCCAACAGAAAACGGGTAGCCCAATAGCCAAGACTACGGCAATACTGGATATCCAGCGCGCCGGGTGGAGCGCAACGAAGCTCATAGCCAAGATCCTTGGCCACGATCGTGACATCGATACCGCGCGCCCGGAGGCTTCCGGCAACCCGCTCTTTCAACACTCGCCCCAGCACCAGCTCCGAGAGGCGGACATTCCCATACCCGTCTCGTTCAACCGAGCCGAAAGCAGTGGGATCAAGTTTATCCGTTAGCCCTTCGCTCAGAATGGCTACGCCATACCCTTTTCCTGAGGCGCGCCGCTTGATCACCGCGCCTTCCAGGATGTCAACCAGCGTCTGAAGGGAGATCCTTGGCTCCGGAAACTCCTCGCCGATAATCGTGAGTGTAGCGCCGGCGGCGCCTCCGATGCCGAGCGCCAGATGGCCGGCCCGCCGCCCCATTACCGTAACGAAGAACCACCGGCCGGTTGTTTCCGCGTCCTCCATCAGGTTCTTGACGATATCTTTGCCTAGGTTGCAGGCCGTCGTAAAGCCGAATGTCGGCACCTCCTGAGGAAGCGGGAGATCGTTGTCGATGGTCTTCGGTACATGCGCGAGGGCGACCCGACCCTTCACCGCCTCCGACAACCGATGCGCGGCGAAGGCGGTGTCATCGCCCCCGATCGTCAACAGGCACGATACCTCCAGTTTATCAAGCGCCTCGACCACATTACGGAGCGCATCCGGGGATTTGGTCGGGTTCTCCCTGGACGTCCGAAGTATGGAACCTCCTTCGAAATGGATCCGGGAGACTTCGTCGATTTCGAGCTCCACCACGTGGCTCGTGTCGCCTCGCGCAAGCCACTTGAACCCATCGTAGAAGCCGAGGACACGCACCCCATGGTTGCGCGCCTCTATGGTCGCAGTAGCGATCACGCCATTAATGCCCGGCGCGGGGCCGCCCCCGACCAGCATGGCAAGCGTTTTCATGAGATCCCCTCTCGACGACAAAGAAGCTGTCGGCTCTCAGCAAAGCGCTGAAGATTGACAACTAAAACCCGAACGTTTTCAGTGTACGAGCAACAGGACCCGGTGTCAACCGACCGTTAGCAATCAGCCATCAGCCGCAGACCAAACGAGGGGGATCAGTTGGGGGGACCTAAGAGCGCTTCAAGCGCTGAAAGCTGACCGCTGACGGCTGAATGCTTGCAATGTTGGAGCGGGAGACGGGACTCGAACCCGCGACGTTCAGCTTGGGAAGCTGACATTCTGCCACTGAATTACTCCCGCGCCCTCTTCTGTCTAACAAAAGCGTTCAGGCTTGTCAATGGCTTTCGACGCGCGGCTGCCGTGAAGCGGGCGGTACATCGAAAGACTGTCGCCACGAGTCAAGATGCTCCTGGACATAGGCCAGGGCCTCCTTGCGACTGTTGATGAGCCCCGTCGCTTGGGCCTCCTGCAGACGATCAAGTACGAATCCCAGGAAAGGGCTCGGCGCAATGTCGAACCGATCGATCAAATCGTCTCCCCGCACAACAGGATCGACCTGACTCGCCAAAAATTCGGTTCTGTAGAACCGGAACGCATCGCACAAGAATAGCTGGTGCCGGCGGAATCCCTCGGTTTCCTCACCGATGGTGGCCCGCAGGTCCGCCCACGAGTGCAACAGTACGATAGGAGCTGCATCACCCAGCTCCCGGAAGAAACGATACCGCACCCTGGCGGTCACCGTCGTTCTGCTC
>JAGWRQ010000115.1 GCA_028869615.1 Candidatus Methylomirabilota bacterium
CAAGGGGGGACAGGTCGATGCCGCGCTGCAATGGTGGCAGTTGATCCCGCCGCTGGTGGCGACGGGGGCGTACCGACAGGTGGCGGATGTGCTCGACCTGATTGCAGACCTCGGGATCGAGGGTCCTGTGCCGATCACGCTCTTTACCGTCATTGAAGAGTTTGCGAAGCGGAACGGCGAGCTGTTGCGCGGCTTCATCCGCGCGTTCTGCGAAACGGCCGAGTACCTGAAACAGGATGATCAGATGTGGGTCGAGGTAGGCGAGCAGGTTATGGGCGGAATCGACCCCAGGGTCCTCACGATTCTACGTGATAGCTGGCGGCGACGAGTGATGACCGCTTGGGATGCATCGACCATTCGACAGATCGAACGTCTCTTTGGCGAACTCCTGAAGGTGGGTGGCGGTACGCTTCTCGGCGTCGACCGGTTGCCTCCAGGGACCTTCGCCGCGGAGTTTGTGGAGTAACTACAGGTAGATAGACTGAAGGCTGAAGACTGAAGGTTTTTTGGAAGGAAAGAAAAAGACCATGGTGAAATTATTGGCTCCCGGTGGCACACAGGCGATGGCCTTCGCCGTGTTGGAAGCCGGGGCGGACGCCGTCTATGTGGGTCCCGCGGGCTGGAGCCGAAGACCTCCAGAGGACGAGCTCCACGATGAGGAGATCCGAGAGATCCACGAGTTTGCGCGAAGCAGGGGGCAGGAGGTCAAGGTTGCGCTGAACAGCCTGCCCGGTCCGCAGGAGATCCCTCTGTTCTTCAAAAAGATCGAGAAGTACATCGACTGGGGCCTATCGAGCTTCATCCTCAACGATATCGGGTGCATCAGGGAGCTGCACCATCGCTTCCCCGGTGTGAACCTCCACGCCAGCGTGACGTGCGCCGTCTGCAATCGCGAGGACCTGCGGTTCTATCAGCAGGTCGGCGCCGACTTCGTCATCCTCTCCTACCGATGGGGCGTGGAGGTCGACCAGATCCGCGCGATCAAGGCCGAGGTGCCGGTCGGCATCGAGGTCTTCCTCTTTACATCGCTTCAGGAAGGGATTATCTGCCCCGGCCGGTGCACGATGAGCCCTTACCTCCGCTTCGAGCGTTGGGTGGACTCGGAGGGAAAAGATCATTGCTTCGGCAGCGCCAATCGCGGCGGAAGCTGCTATCGGGTCTGCCAGGCCGGATGGGATATCGACCGTACGAATGGGTCTCCTGCGAAGCGGGTAGGCCTCAAAAGCAGCCCGTCGCTGATCCTCCACGAGCTGCCGGCCTACGTCGAGGCGGGCGTCGATTATCTGAAGATTCCGGGAAGGGAACATCCGGATGACGTGATGCGGGATATCACCCGGTTTTATCGGAAGGTGCTCGATGAGGTCCTCGCCTCCCCAGCCTCTGCAGAAGTAGAACACTTTGTCCCGGAGTGGGAACAGTTAAAGCACAGGTGGGTAGTCGAGCGGGTCCAGCGCGATCGCTTCCGCATTTGGCGGGCCGGGCAGTCAGACGCGTGAGAAACATGCCGAAGAGATTTCAGATCATCGATCTTCAGGACGTCCGGGAGGGCGATCTGGCCCGTGTCGGGCGGAAAGCGCTGCATCTGGGTGTCATGATGCGGGCCGGCTTCACGGTGCCAAGAGGGTTCATCATCCCTACCGACGTCTGCGAGGAGGCGATACGGTTGTCCGGTGAACAGATCGAGCTCGATGCGCAGTTGAAGGCGGCGATTGTTGCGGCCTATCGAGCGAGAGGATTTCAGCGGGTAGCCGTGCGAAGCTCAGCAACCCTTGAAGACCTCCGCCAGGCCAGCTTTGCCGGCATCTACACGACGCGCATCGATGTCGCTTCTGAGGTAGAACTGATCCAAGCCGTCGTGGAGTGCCTCCGCTCCTTGCAGGCGCCACGCACTGTCTTGTACAGGCAGCAAGTGGGGCTGGAGGCGAACGGCTGTGGGCCTGGCATGGCCGTCTTAGTGCAGGAGATGGTGGATGCGGAGGTCTCGGGTGTCATCTACACGCTCAATCCGGTCACCTTCAGTCGAGACGAGTGTGTGGTCAACTCGGTGTCCGGTCTGGGCGAGCCGCTGGTGTCGGGCCAGGTGCCTGGAGACACGTTCCGTGTGAGTAGGGAGGGTCAGGTGTTAGAGGCGCGCATCGGCGAAAAGGGTGCGACGCTCACGCCGGCCCAACTCCGCGACCTCGTTGCTGCCGGTATTGCCCTGGAGGCGCTCTTCGGCTACCCCCAGGATATCGAGTTTGCCATCGTCGGGCGGCAGATCCACATCTTGCAGAGCCGACCCATCCCGGCTGCCGGCGACTCGCTTGAATACAAGGCTGCACGGTATCGACAGATGGAGATCGAGCGGCTGCGCAGCAGGATCGCCGACTTACGAGAAAAAGGGAAGCTCGACTGCGGCGAGGCGATCTACAGCGACGGCAACATCGCCGAGATCCTGCCTACGCCAACGCCCATGAGCTTTGGGATCTTCACAGCGATCTTCAGCGACGAGGGTGGCATTCAGCTTGGCCGACGCCGGCTTGGATATACGCTTGGTGACGAGACCTCCGAAGGACTGTTCGAGCTCATCTGCGGCCACCCCTACTTCAACCTTGAGCTGGACGCGAAGACGTTCCAGGCCGGCTTTCCCCTCGACATTACGGCGTACCTGAATCGGGTAAAGGCCGAACCGCACCTGGCCCACTACCCGGAACTCGGGCTCTATCAGCAGGAGTTGACCCTTGATGAGGCCGTGAGGAGATTCGGACCGGATGAGGGCCGGAAGTACCACGACCGCTTCCTCGAATTCTTCAGCGGGATGATGAGGTGGGGGGAGACGTACCATACGCAATTCTCCGGCATGATAGAACCGGATCTGCAGCGCTACCTGGCCCGGGAGCGATCAGTTGCCCTCACAGACCTTTCATCTGAAGAGATCGTCGTCAAGATCTGGGGCTACCTGGATCACCTGAAGCAGTACACTGCCGTACACTTCGTGATCGCGGCGAGACTCGGCTTCTTCTTTACTGACAGGGTGAAGCGACAATTGCAAGTATGGTTTGGTCCGAAAGCCGATGGGTTGATCGAGAAGTTGCTGCATGGGCTAGAGCGAAGCAAGATCGGTCAAGAAGGGATTGATCTGTCGAGGCTTGCGCAACAAGAGATGTCGCGCGAGGAGTTTCTCGCGACGTATGGCCACCTCGCTCCGAACGAACTGGAGATTGCGATGCCTCGCATGGCTGACGACCCCCAGAGTCTTGAGCGGTTGCTCAGGAAGGCCGTGACCGCCGCGCATTACCATGTTGCGGAATCGCGTCAGCAGGTGGAGCGCAGAGAGCGGGCCGAGGCAGAGGTATGCAGACGGATGGTCCAGCTCGGCGCGAGTCGGCTCGACATTCAGACGCTGTTTGCGGAACTCGAGTATGCTCAACGATACCTGCCGCTCCGCGAGACGATCAAGTATTACCTGGCCGCAGAGTACGCATTCATTCGACGGGCGCTGATGGTCTTGAGCCAACAACTCATGCTCCAGCCCGACGAGATCTTCTACCTGTTTCCAGGGGAGCTGCCGGAACTGCTCGGCGATCTCAAATCGGCGCGAGACAAGATGCGGATCAGACGCGAGGAGCGTCAGATCGCGCTGTTGTTCGCAACGCGCAAGTGGATGCCGCGGGTAATCTTCGAGAGCTCACTTGAGGAGATCGGCAGACCGCCAAGGCTTGATGCCTCACAGGAATTTCAAGCCGTCCCCGTCTCTTCCGGCGAAGCGGTGGGGAGGGTTCGGATTATCGATCCCGATAGGCTCGACTCGCTGAGTAACGGGAATGGCCTCCAAGCCCATGACGTCATGGTCGTTCCGGCGGTGAGTCTCGGCATGTTCCTCCACATCAAGGGGGTGGCCGGACTGGTGATGGAGACCGGAGGCATTCTTGCGCACGGCGCGTGTCTGGCCCGTGAGAGTGGAGTCCCCGCTGTCATATTGGAACATGCCTCGTTGCTGCTCCCGGATAAGAGCCAAGTCAGGATAGATGGCAGCACTGGGAAGGTCTCCCTATTGAAGTGCCCGGTCTCCCCTGAAGGGTTCTAGGCCCGACAGCTTGTCCTGCTTGCCCCACACGTCAGACCGCTCTGAATCGCCTCGCTGCCATCCGAAAATAGTTGACACCCTGTTCCGGATACCATAGCTTTGCACCGTGAACCCAGTGTTCGCGTGAAGATCTCAATCGGATACCATAGAAACAGCAGTGACGACCACCAAGGGCAAGGTGAGGTGGTTGTAGCGGTGCGGAGGAGGAGAGGTGATTAAGGTGATGGGTGAGCGGATGATTCGGGCCGCCAAGTTGGACGGAAGCCTGTATGAGGAAATTAAGACCGATCGGCGGGCCCCGCTACAGGCCGCGATCGTGGTGGTACTGTCGGCCATGGCCGCCGGGGTCGGTGTCATGCTTCAAAGCGGAATCGGGGATTTCTTTCTCAAGACCATGCAGGCGATGATGGAATGGTACATCTGGGCGTTTTTAACCGCCGTGGTCGGCACGCGATTACTCCAGGAGCCACAGACTAGAACCGACTGTGGCGGGGTGGTGCGAATGATCAGTTTTGCCAGCGCACCGGGGCTGGTCAGGCTGCTGGGGGTCATCCCCGGACTGGGCGGCTTTGTCTCCGGACTGGCAACGGTCTGGATGCTGGGAGCCACAATCGTTGCGGTGAGAAAGTCCCTCGACTACACGACAACGACGAGGGCGGTTGGAGCGTGCGTGATCGGGTGGGTTGCGCAGTGGCTTCTGATGGGTATCTTACTCGATCTGAGAGGTCCGGTACCAGGGGCATAAATAACAGCGATCAGCATTCAGCCATCAGCACTCTCATCAGAAGCTGATAGCTCATCGCTGAAAGCTGACAGCTTATCTCATGGCACAGTTGCGCATCCTTGTCACAGGCTCAACCGGGTTCATCGGGTCGGCGCTGGGTCCGTTCCTCGCGGCCGGCGGGCATCGCGTCACGCGCCTGGTTCGGACCTTGCCGCGGCGAGGGAAGGGCGAGGTCCAGTGGGGCCCTGAGACGGGATTCGTCGATACCGCTCGTCTGGAAGGCCTGGACGGGGTAGTCCATCTCGCGGGGGAAAACATCGCGACCGGTCGGTGGACGGCCGAGAAGAAAGCGATGATCCGCGACAGCCGAGTAGACGGCACTAGATTGCTCTGCGACTCGCTGACCAGGCTGAAGCAGCCGCCCAAGGTGCTGGTGTGCGCATCCGCCATCGGCTACTACGGCGATCGCGGCGATGAACTTCTCACGGAGGAAAGCGCCTCGGGAACGGGCTTCCTCGCGGGGGTCTGTCGCGAATGGGAGGCAGCGAGCAAGCCGGCCGAACAAAAGGGGATCCGCGTCGTGCACCTCCGTTTCGGGATGGTGCTGAGTCCGAGTGGCGGAGCGATGGCCAAGCTCCTCCCGCCGTTTAAGAAGGGCCTCGGGGGAGTCCTTGGGACGGGGCGCCAATATGTAAGCTGGATCGCCTTGGATGACCTTTTGGGTGTGATTGCGCACGTACTCACCACTGAGATGCTCCAGGACCCGGTCAATGCGGTTGCGCCGAATCCCGTTACCAACCGGGAATTCACCCGAACGTTGGGACGGCTTCTCGGCCGCTTCACCCTACTGCCGATGCCCGCCCCAGCCGCGCGTCTTGCGTTTGGCGAGATGGCCGACGAAGTCCTGCTGGCCAGCCAGCGCGTCCAGCCGACGCGGCTCCTGGCCACGGGTTACTGCTTCCGCTACCCCGATCTCGACGGCGCACTTCGGCACCTGCTGGAGTGCTAGTGCTCAGCACGCCAATAGGTGATCTTTTTGACCATGGCGAACATTCTTATTGCGGGCTGCGGGTATATCGGAACCGCGCTGGGCTCTCTACTTGCGGCTGAGGGACATACTGTCTGGGGACTGCGTCGCCATCCCGCCACACTGCCGTCCGGTATCCGCCCTCTTGAGGCCGACCTGACTTCACCCGAAACACTTCAGACGCTGCCTCCAGCAGTAGATTGGGTATTCTACTCGGCCGCCCCCGATACCCATGACGATGCGGCCTACCGGGCAGTCTATGTGGAAGGACTCAACAACCTGCTCAACGCGCTGACCTCTCAGCAGGCGCATCCCCGGCGGGTCTTCCTCACATCGAGCACAGGGGTGTACGGGGAGTCCTTCGGGGCTTGGGTGGACGAGACGTCACCTACCCAGCCGACAGAGTTCGCCGGGATTCGTCTCCTCGAAGGCGAGCGCTTGCTGTTGGATGGCCCTTTCCCGGCTACCGTATTACGCTTGGGCGGTCTCTACGGCCCCGGCCGCGCATCGCTGATCGAGCAGGTGCGTCGAGGCGAGATCGCGTGGGACGATGAGTCGCCCGTCTATTTCAATCGTATCCACCGAGACGACGCTGCCGGGGCGTTGCGCCATCTGATGATGCTCCCGCACCCAGACCCGATCTACCTTGGGGTCGATCACGAACCAGCCAAGCTGGCCGTGCTTCTCGACTGGCTGGCTCAAACGCTTGACGTGCCGCCCACTCGGCCGGGTGAATCTTCCAGGCTTCGGACGCCTCGGCATCCCGCCAACAAGCGTTGTCGCAACGCCAAGCTCGTCGCCTCCGGCTACGTGTTCCGCTATCCGACCTTCCGCGAAGGGTATACGGCTCTGCTCACCCAACCTCCGCCAAAGTAGGCGGATCCCCACTCCGACGCATCGTCGGATGTCACTCTGTTGATACATGCCTCGCCCACTCGCGATTGGCTTGATACCATCGCACCAGCGCGCCGACGCCGTCCTGGAATGTCGATTGCGG
>JAGWRQ010000116.1 GCA_028869615.1 Candidatus Methylomirabilota bacterium
TCGTGTTTCATGGCAGGTCTGACTCCCTTGAGTTTGCCACCCTCCCCCAGAGTTACGGGGCCGAGCCGTTCAGTCACATGATCAGGATCGTGGCCTACGCTATCGAGTCGGATCGTGGACTGACAGCGATGGCAAGCTATCCTCTTGTAACTCAGACGTCCGGCCTGGTCGAGGATCAGGCCAAATCGCTGGATGAGCGAGTATCAGAGGTGCGCTTTCGATATCTGGTGCCGGAAGGAAAACCGGATGATAAACTTCCGCCCACATGGCGCGATGCCTGGGACCCTTCGCGGGATGAGACGCCACAGTTCCCATCTCGGGGGTCCGTCTCTTCTCCGGGGCGGCGCGCCCTGAAAGGTTCTGATCGTCTGCCATTGTCCGTGGAGGTCACCCTCACGATTCGACAGCAGCGGGCGCAAGACGTCCGCGAGTTGATCCTGCCGCCGCTGGTCTTTCCGGTACAGGTGGGACGGACGCTATGAAAAGGGGTGGGGAGCGCGGATTGGCGCTTGTGGTCGTGCTCTGGATTCTGGCGTTCCTGAGTGTGGTCTTTACAGCCTTTACCTTTTCCATGCGGACGGAACTGGCGGCGGCGTCCAACTTCAGGCAGGAGACGGAGGCCTACTACCTGGCGGAGGCGGGAGTGTACAAGGCCGCGGCGGAGATCATCAACGCCGACCGCAACGTTCCGCCCGACTCTACACTCTATGACGCCTTGGACGAGCGCTGGCACACCAATCCGGCCGCGTATGAGAATGTGGCGTTAGGCGGTGGGCGTTATTGGGTGACGGTTACGGACGAGGAGAGCAAGTTCCCCCTGAACGGGCAGATCACCCCACAATACGATGCGATGCTCCGCCGGCTGTTCTCCAACTCCGGCGTCACGGATGAAAAGCTAGTTTCCACTATCGTTGATTCGATACAGGACTGGCGCGATGCCGACGATCTTCATCGTCTCAATGGCGCCGAGGACGACTACTACCTTTCACTCCCTGTTCCGTATCGGGCCAAGAATGCGGACTTTGAAACCATCGATGAGCTGTTGCTGGTCAAAGGGATGACGCCGGAGATCCTGTACGGTAACGTCGGCAATCCGCAGCGACGGGCTGCGTTAGAGGCGCAACGACCCTGGGAACGCGAGCGTCAGCCCGGCGAGTACCTTGGCGTGGCCCAACACCTGTCGGTTCATTCCCTGGGCCGAGTGAATGTCAACACGGCGTCTCCAGAGGTCTTGATGGCGTTAGGGCTGACGGCTGCCGAGGTGGGGTCTGTCCTGGACCGGCGTACGGCCACCCCGTTTAAGGGTGTCGGCGAATTCACCGGTCTCCTCACCTCCATTACAGGCGGGGGACGACAAGGATTCCAGGTGGTGCCGGGAGGCCAACCTGGCGCGGCCAATCCGCAGCAGATTCTCGCTACGCTCAATGAGACGGCTGACGTGAGGTCGAGAAGTTTCGCCGTACGGTCGGCTGCGCGGATGGCGGGATCGAGGCTGACGGTTCGCGTGGCTGCCATCCTACGAAACGATGGGACGCCGGGCCGGCCGAAGCTCTCGGTGCGGCTTTGGAGCCTTAACCCACGGCAGGGGGTATGATGCTGCTCGGTGAGTTGATCCCTGGACCAAAGGTCAGCCTGGGCATGGACCTCCGAGGCAGCCAGATCTGCCATGTCTTGTTAAGCAAGCTGCTTGGACGGATCCAGCTTCTCGACTGGGGCATCGAAGAACTGTCGGCCGAAGAGAAGAATAAGCCGGAAGTCCTCAAGGAAAAGTTAGCCCAGCTTGTGAACCGGCTACCCAAACGCCCGACGTTTGTGACGGTTGGCCTGCCGCGGCGCCTTGTGACTATGCGCACGGTGAGCATGCCGGCGGTGGGCGAAGAGGAACTGAAGGGGATCCTGGAGTACGAGGTCGAGCGGCACATCCCGTTCCCCTCCGAGGAGGCCCAGTACGACTTTCAGGTGCTTGAGCGCGATGCCGAGAACGCCACTGTGCTATTGGCCGCGGCCAGAAAAGAGGAGATCGGTCGGTACCTGACCTTCTTGGAGGAGGCGAGGATCAAGCCGACCGCCCTTGGTGTCTCCACGTTCGCCTCGCTCAACGCGCTCTTGTACAACGGCAACCGAGGCGGGGAAACCCTGACGGCCCTGGTTGATCTGCGGAACGGAGAGGCCGAGTTGGGGGTGGCCAAGGCGGGGGTCTTTCGATACGCTCGGTATCTCCCCATAGGCCAAGTTGCGCCGCTCGATGCGCTGCTGCCGGATCTCACCGATCTGCTTGCTCACCTCGAAGCCAATGGTGGGGCGCAAGCCGGACGGATTACCCTTTCGGGATCGGGCGCGGGCAGAGGAGACCTGCTCCACCACATGGCCGAACGGACCGGCTTGTCGGTGGAGTTCTTCCAGCCCTTCCAGCGGATTAAGACGACAGGCGTTGATCCGCAGATGGCTCCATCCCTTGGGGCGGCCGTCGGACTCGCCCTGAACGGGCTTGCGCCGCTGCCGCTTGACATTGACTTGCTGCCGGAGGCGGTGGCCCCTCCTCGTCGGGATCCCGGTGTGGTCACGACCGTTCGTCTCGTCACCCTCATTCTGGCGCTCGGTCTGGCGTATACCGTAGGCGGAGCGATCCGGGAGCGTCGGGCGCTTGCAAAGCTGACCGTTACGCTGAATCAGGTGCAGGCCGAGGCGGCGAAGGTGGAATCGCTCAAACGGGAGATCGCCACGCTCGGCAGCCAGATCGTCACCTTGGAGAAGATCGATCGCGAGGAGAGCAGGAAGCTGGACGTGCTCAAGGAGCTCGTGTCTGTCCTGCCGAAAGGGGTAACCTTAACGCTCTTTTCGGTGGACGGTCGGGAGGTGCGGATCGGCGGTTTGATCACCGGCTCGGCCTCGGACCTGATCTCCATCCTGGAGCAGTCGCCGGTTTTTGAGAACGTGGGGTTCGCCTCCCCTGTGGCAAGCCGAGGAACGGAGAGCCAGGACTTTCAGATCAAAGCGCTCCTCGAGGTCCGCCAGGAGAAGCGATGATAACCCTCGCCACCCGTGAACGGCGGTTTCTCGTGGCTGGTGGAGCGGCCCTTGTCGTCTTTCTCGCCATCAACTACGTCATTGTGCCGGCCATTTCACGTCAGATGGCGGTCCGAAGTGAGTACCAGGACAAGCTCCAAGCCCTTGAACGCTTCCAAACGGTGGTGGAGGGGAAGCGACGGTATGAAAAGAACTTCGCCGAAGCCGAGAAACTTTTCACGCAACTGCAAGCTCGACTGCTGCCTGGCGAAAAACTGACGCTGGCCGCGGCCGATCTTCAGGCAATGCTGCACAAGGCGGCGGGGGAGAGTGGCGTGACCATTGTCAGTGAGAATATTCACCAGCCAAAGAAGGCAGAGGGATTCACGCAGGTTGCGGTGGAACTCTCCTTGAACGCCGACCTGAAGAAGCTCCGCGACTTTCTGTACAGGATTGAGAGCGCTTCCAAGCTGCTCACCGTCCCCAAGCTCCAGGTGAACGCTTCCTACCCCAGGCCGGGCGCTGAGCTTCAGGTGACTGTGGTGGTCAGCGGATACACCATGGGGTTGGAGGAAAAAAGCCCCGGTGCTTAGATCGCTCAGATTGTTGAATCTGTGCTTGGGTGTTGTCGCGGGGCTGATTGCCGCCGCTCTGGTGAGGACGTGGGTCGCGCCCCCTGCCCCGGTCCCAGGTTCACCTGTCACGAAGCCGGCGCAGGAGGCGGAGGCGCTGGCCTATACTCCGACCCCTCGCCCCCCCCTGGCGCAGTTCGACACATTGCTCGAAAAGAATCCGTTCAAGCAACCTCCCCCAGTTGTGAGGCAGCCCGGTCCCCCTCCACCCCCTCCAATCCCAGCCCCGACGCTTGTCGGCACCATGCTGGTCGATCATGAGCGCAAGGCGATTCTGAACGACCGTGGTAAGGCGAACATCTATTCGGTTGGTCAGGAGGTAGCGGGGGGGACAGTGACCGACATCAGAGAAGATCGCGTGTTCTACAAACGGGGCGATGCGGTCTCGGAGATCACGCTCAAGGCGCCGATTCAGCCCGGCGCGGCGTCGCGTCAACGGACTCCCATCATCCCGTCCGCCGACAGAGTATCCGCTCCGTTGGTCGTGCCTCTACCCCCACCCCCAGGGACGGTCGAGGGGGCGCCGTCCCGGTGAACGTCTTTGAGCAGCAGAAGACCGCTGCTTCCAGCTCCCGTGCTGGTAGACAGCCAGCCAGGGAGACAGCGGGTCATTACCTGTCCACGGCATTGGCCGATGGGGCAGCAACGAGGAAGGAGTGAGGATTGACTATCCGTAGAAATGTCCTTGCGATCTTGATAGTTGCGGCTTTCGTTCCAGCCTGTGCCCTCGTCAGCACACCGCGGCCGTCCGAGCTCGAAGCGAAGACGCTGCCTCCAAAGATCCAAGGACCAGAGCAGGCGCCTGCGGCCCCGTCTCCAGTCATTGCTACGACTCTTCCGCCTTCACAAACAGCGCTGGCTGAGGAAGGGGTAAAAGAAGAGAAAGGGGCAAAAGAAAAAGATGCGCAAGAGTCGAAGGCGGCAAAGACCTTACCCATGACGGAATCGGTTCCCGCTTCGCCACCCTTGATAGAGGTGAAGGAAGGGGCTCCCGTCTCCTCGACAGGACCTCCGGGTATGCCAGGGCCCGTCCAGCCGGGAGGATCGCAGTATGTCTCGCTGAACTTTGACAACGCCGACCTGGAGCTGGTCCTTCGATCCATTGCCGACATCACCGGTATTAACTTTATCATCGGCCCAGGCGTCAAGGCGAATGTCACGATGCGGACGACGACCAGGGTGCCATCCACCGAAGTCTTTTCCATCATGGAGTCGGTGCTGGAGGTCAATAACCTGGCGGCGGTGAAGGAAGGCTCATATTACAAGATCGTTCCGATCGCGGTTGCCCAGCAGGAACCGCAGGACGTGCAGGTGGGAAAAGAGCGCGTCGAAGAGCGGGAACGCTATGTGACCCAGATTGTCCACCTTGACCACCTCTCCGCCGACGAGATGACGAAGATCCTGCAGCCGTTCCTGGCCAGGGGCGCCAAGATGTTGGTTCACAAGGAGACCAACAGTCTGATCATCGCCGGCTTCAGCTCAACAATCAAGCGGTTGCTTGATACCGTCAAGGCGCTGGATATTCCATCTAAACGGGATAATATCCAGCGGATATTTGTTTATTTCGTAGAAAACGCCAAGGCCGCCGAGCTAGCGAATACCCTCAACACCCTCTATGGTCGCCGAGACCTGGTACGGGGCGCAGCGCCTGGGGCCAGGCCGGGACAGCCGCCCGTCAGCCCTGCCGTTGGCGCGCCGCCAACAACAACTGCCCCAATCCCTGCAGCTCCCGGCCAGCCGTCGCCTCCCTCAGGAGCCGCCCCTCCCCAAGGTACTGGAGCCGCGCCAGGCGAGGTGGTGGGCGAAATAACCATCGTGTCCGACGAGGCCAACAATGCGCTGATCATCAAGACCTCGCCCCGCAACTACGAGATCATCGAGGCGACGATCAAGCAGATCGACATCGTCCCGAAGCAGGTGTTGATCGAACTCCTCGTAGCCGAGATCACGCTCACAGACACATTTAATATGAGCGTGGAAGAGCTTATCAGGACCGGAAACTTCGCTTTTTCAGGCCTGTTTGGAGGGGCAGGACCGGCGGCGATCAGTGCCTTTTTGAGCCCAAAGACATTGGTCCCCCCCACTGGCTTCACCACCACCTTTGTGCACGGCGACAATTTCCGGGTCGTGTTAAACAATCTGGCGAAGCTGACAAAGGTCAACATTTTGGCGAGCCCGCACCTGCTGACCGCGAATAACAAAGAGGCAAAGATTCAGATCGGTCAGGAGGTGCCTATTATCACAGGTGAGCAGTCCACGTCAGCATTCGCTACTCAAGGAACGACGACCCCCTTCAAGACGATTCAGCAGAAGGACATCGGGATCATCATGGGGATCAAGCCCCATGTAAACGAGAAGCGGTTGGTCACGCTAGACATCGAGGCCGAAAATACCGATGTTGATCAACCGGAATTTGGTGGTACCGGATCTCCTTCTTTTCTGAAGCGCACGACGAAAACTGCGCTTGTAGTCCAGGATGGTCAATCGCTGGTGATCGGAGGGATCATCCAACAAACAAAGACTAAGACGCGGTCTGGCGTTCCTTTCCTGAGTACGATTCCTTTACTCGGCTATCTCTTCAGTAATACGTCTGAGGAGTTGAGAAAGACCGAGCTAGTCATTCTGATTACGCCCCATGTGATTGCGTCTCCGGAGGAGGGCCAGGCGCTTACCGAACAGTTCAGGGAGCGGGTGAAATCGTTGGAGTCGCTGATGAAATCGTCGCTCACGACCTCCCCATCGGGGTTCAAGCCGTAGATGGAGTAAGAGCGCAAAGGCGGGGGGGTGGGTTTGAAGCTTGCCCCTGCTCTGAATCATGCTACACATAGAAGGAGGACGACATGATCCGAGTAACCAGCATCCTTGTGCTGGCAGTGGCCTTGTGTTGTGCAGTCCAGGCGGCTGCGCAACAAGCGCCGACACCGGCAACAGTGACCCCAACCCGTCAGGCGTTTCAGGCGCTTATGCTGGGCATGACCCGGGAACAAGTGTCAAAGCTCGTCGCCTCTCAGGGGCCGATGGACCTTAAGCAGGAGGTCTGGGGTCGATGGGTCCCGGGAGCGAAGCCTGGGCATATAGAGGTCCTAAGGGTCCATTTCTACGACA
>JAGWRQ010000117.1 GCA_028869615.1 Candidatus Methylomirabilota bacterium
TCCGGGTCCGCCAGCCTCTCCGGGTTGTTCGTTCCCACATCGAGCACGACGGGCAGCGTCCGGCCGGGGTCTACCCCGCCGCACACGGTGTACAGGGCCAACTTCCCGACTGGAATGCCGATCCCGCCCACCCCCTGATCGCCGAGCCCGAGGATGCGCTCGCCATCGGTCACGACGATGACATCTATCTGGCGATACGGCCGGTTTTCCAGAATGGTGTCCATTTCGTGTCGTTGTAGATAGGAGATGAACAGTCCGCGAGACCGGTGGTAAATATGGCTGTAGCGCTGACAGACTTCTCCCACCTCCGGGGTATAGATCATCGGCAACATCTCGGTGAGGTGGTTTTGCAGCAGGCGGTAGAAGAGTGTTTCGTTCCGGTCCTGCAGGGCACGGAGGAAAAGGAAGTGCTCCAGCGCCGTCGTCTTCTTCAGGTACTCCTCATACCTCCGGGTCGCCTGTTCCTCCAAGGTGCTTACACGGGAAGGCAGCAGGCCGACCAGGCCGAAGTCACGTCGCTCCTGTTCGGAAAAGGCGCTTCCCTTGTTCAACAGGGAGCAGTCCAGCAACAGCCGACCCTGAAGGGGGACCTCCAGGACCGTCTCGCCCGTACGATCATCGACAACTTCCGTGACATCGATCATGTCCACGCCCGCTCAACAAGTAGATGCACTCTATAACGAGGCGATCCGAGGTGTCAATGCATCCATAGGCGCGACGAGAAAACCAGTGCCGAGTCCACATGGCAAAAAGCCACGAAGAGCGGCAACTTGTAGGAGGCCAAGCGGAGCGCTATATTGTGAGTAGGAACTGAGACAACGAGGCTTACCAGCCAGAGGACTGCCATGCCGGCCGTGATGACTCTTGCCGATACCTTAGCCCGACTCACCAAGGAGGGGGAGCTGTACGAGAAGCTTCCCAACCAGCGGGTGCGTTGCTATGCGTGCGGCCACCGCTGCCTGATCCCGGAGGGGCGACAAGGGGTCTGCCGAGTCCGGTTCAACAAGGGAGGCGTCCTGCAAGTTCCCACGGGCTACGTCAGCGCCTTGCAGGTCGATCCGGTGGAGAAGAAACCGTTTTATCATGTGCTCCCCGGCTCGCTCGCCCTGAGCTTCGGGATGCTCGGTTGCGATTTCCATTGCGGTTACTGCCAGAATTGGCTTACGTCGCAGGCGTTGCGCGATCCTGAGGCGGTGAGCCCACCAGAAATAGTGTCGGCCGACGACCTTGTCCGTATGGCCACACGTCATCAGGCGCCGATCGTCGCCAGTACCTACAACGAGCCTCTGATTACCAGCGAGTGGGCGGTCGAGATCTTCCGCGTGGCCAAGGCAAACGGCTTAAAGACTGCCTACATCAGCAACGGTAACGGCACTCCCCAGGTCCTCGAGTACCTGAAGCCGTGGGTGGACCTGTACAAGGTCGATCTGAAGGGGTTTAACGACGCCAACTACCGGAAGCTGGGCGGCGTGTTGGGAAACGTCCTGGAGACGATTAAGCTGCTTGTGGAAAGGCGGTTTTGGGTCGAGATCGTCACGCTCATTGTGCCGGGGTTCAACGATTCGGATGCGGAGTTGACGCAGATCGCCGAGTTCCTGGCGTCTGTCTCTGTCGATCTACCCTGGCATGTGACGGCGTTCCACCAGGATTACAGGATGTTGGACCACGCCAACACCACGGCCGGTGCCCTGTTTCGGGCGGCCGAGATCGGCAAGAAGGCCGGTCTGCATTACGTCTATGTCGGCAATCTGCCGGGCCGCGTTGGCAGTCACGAGAACACCTACTGCCCTGCCTGCCGTACCCTGCTGATCGAGCGGGACGGTTACACTATCCTCAAAAACACCCTCACAGACGGTGCCTGCCCCGCCTGCCGGACCACTATCCCCGGCGTCTGGAATTAGCCACAAGACTGTTAGCCATCTTGCTGTGTGGGGATGTTGATGATACATTTGCACGTATCGTAGGAGGTGAACCTAATGAGCAAGGTGCCGAAGATAATTCCGATCACTGATCTTCGTCAAGATGCGGCGAGCGTGCTCAAGCGCGTTCAGGACACGAAAGAGCCGGTCATCATCACTCAGCGCGGCCGGGCCGCAGCGGTGATGATGAGCACAGACGCGTACGAAAAGGCGGAGCATGACAGGGAGCTTCTTCGTCTCCTCGCCCGCGGCGACAGAGAGATCGCCTTAGGCAAAGGGTATGACCTGGAAACCGTAATGGCGGAGGCTGATGAGTTATTGGCGGAAGATTGACCGGTGACAATCGTCTTCATCCCCTCCGCACGGACCCTGTTTCTTTCCGTTCTTGCGTATATTCGTCGCGACAAACCCGACACCGCATTACGGTTCCGCCGACGCGCCGAGACCGTTCTGAAAAGACTCGCGAAATTTCCGGAATCAGGCCAGGTGATCCCGGAGTTTCCCGACCTTCCGCAGCGTGAAGTTGTTATTGTGCCGTACCGCTTCTTCTATCGCGTCAAGGGCCAAGTGGTCTGGATCGTTGGCGTGTGGCATGGGGCGCAAATTCCGAGAGCACCGAGCGAATGGCCCTGAAGAAGTCCGAACTCTATAGCCCCCTCTGGCAAAGCTGCGACGAGCCGGTTAAGCTGCTTGTCAGCATAGTCAAGACCTCCAAAGGGGCCAACCATACCCAATAATTCTCTACTTTCAATGTTCCATTCTCCATTCACCATAGCACCCCGACGATTTCAAAATAAGTCTATAACAAACTAATTATAATCTCTTGATTCTATTGTTGTATTTATGATACGTTATAGATACTTAACCGTGCGTTTGTAGAAAAGGACGCTATGCCGTTGTTTCGTCATCATGATCTGACTTTGCTTAATCCATCATTTGACTCCCCGTTGGTGGATGTCCTGACGGAACTGGAGCATCTGCGTCGTCTGCGATTACAAGGGACCACCCCGTCCTCTGTCTTTTTTCAACTAAAATATATTTTCCATCTGCTCGAAAGCTTGGGTTCGGCCCGTATTGAGGGGAATCACACCACGCTCGCAGACTATATAGAGACCAAGCTGAAAGGCAGCCAGCATGCTCCATCTGACCAGATTCGAGAAATGGAAAATATTGAAGCCGCCATGCAATATATAGAAGAGAGTATTCAGCCTGGTCATCGTCTGACAGAACACTTCATTCGTGAGCTGCACACCATTACGGTAACAGGATTGGTGCGCGAGGGGGATGCCGCGCCTGGTGCGTATCGGCAGACGCAAGTGAAAATCGCGCAATCCGAACATCTACCGCCCGAATCCATCCAGGTTCCGCCCTACATGCAGGAACTGGTTGCATTCATCAACGAAGATCACCCGCCAAAATATGACCTCATCAAGGTTGCGTTGGTGCATCATCGTTTTGGCTGGATACATCCTTTCCGGAATGGTAATGGCCGCGTGGTGAGGTTGCTGACCTACGCTCAACTGATTCAGTATGGTTTCAACGTGAAAGCAGGCGGAAGGGTGCTGAATCCGACGGCGGTATTCTGCAATGACCGTGACCGATACTACGATATGCTGGCATGTGCTGATGCCGGCACGCGGGAAGGATTAGAGGCATGGTGCTTGTATGTCTTGCAAGGTATTCTGGACGAACTGCGAAAGGTAGATCGTCTTACAGATTTCAGTTATTTAAATAAAAAGGTTCTTATGCCTGCACTGTCTGATGCCAGGGAGCGCATGCTTATCACAGCGAGAGAGGAGCAGATACTACACATAGCAGCTCAAAAAGGTGTGGCCAAGGCAGCGGATCTGGAAAAGGCTATGCCGGGCCTGTCAACCGCCCAGCGCACTTATCAAATCAGAAAATTGGTAGAAAGAAATATGCTGCAACCCATCAAGCACGGTGCGCGTCAATACACGATAGGTTTCAGTAATAACTATTTAATACGAGGCGTAATCCGTGCATTATCTGATCAGGGATTCATCCCTTCTTTGCTGAATCGAGCCAATAGTCCGAACGAAAGTTAAAGATGGCAAAGAGCTAACCGATGGCACAGAACCAAAAAGTTAGAAACGTGCACCTGGTTATTCGCACACTGAAGGCTGGGTGGCATGATAAGGACGAAGTGATGCTCCACGCGGCCTTCCAATTGCTAGTGGACTTCGTGGAGCAAGAGCAACCCGATAAGCGCATCGACTGGAGTCACGACAACACTCATCGGCAGGCGTGGAAGGCGATACGCACCCTCTATCGATGGTGGACGACGACACGCCCAGGCCGACGCAGTCCTCTGGATGAAGAGAAGATTGCCAAACCACCGCTGCGGTTTGAGAAGATTGAAGGAACGACGCATAGCAGGCTGGTCACGCCAGACAAAAAGAAGTATGCGGCCTATTATCAGGCGCTCAAGCAGCACACGCGCCTCGAGCAAAGGTGGCGTGAAGAGGATCAGCGTAATTTCCATCGTCTTGTCGAAATTTGAGCGTTCTTATGGACCTGAGCAAAGGCATGGTTCACTAGGAGAAACACTGCGGTAGCCGACGCGCACTCGCCACGCTCTAATATCTATACTGTGTTCCTGTAACCCTACAATTCCTTTGCAGGGGGCGTGAACTGACGTACAATCATTTTACTGACTGGTCTGATCCCCTCGCATCTGAACACGGAGGCGTGAGATTTTCAAAAAGTTCGCCCGGCTTCGACCATACCTGTACCGGCACCGGCGGTTTCTGTTCATCGGCCTGGCTGCGCTGGTCGGGACTGACCTGTGCGGGCTGGCCATCCCGTGGCTGACCAAGGATGCCCTGGACGCCTTCCTGGCCGGTCCAGGAACGGCCATCGCCCTCTGGAAGTATCCTGCCCTGATTGCGCTGGCCGCCGGCGTGCAGGTGGTCTTCCGCTACTTCTGGCGGACTCACGTGTTCGGGTTCTCGCGGCACATCGAGTGGGATTTCAGGAATGCCATCTTTGCCCACCTGCAGCGCCTCCCGCTCAGTTACTTCACCCACACCAAAACCGGCGACCTGATGTCGCGGCTGACCAACGATATGGTTTCCCTTCGCGAGATGCTGGGGATGGGGGCCATGGCGTCGCTCGACGCCGTCTTGATGATGTCCGCCAGCCTGCTGCTGATGGTGGTCATCGATCCGTGGCTGACGCTGTGGAGCCTGCTGCCCCTACCCGGCATCACCGCCCTCATGCTCGTGGCCGGCAACCGCATCTTCAACCGGTATCGGGATATCCAGCAGCACCTCAGTACCCTCAGCACATTTGTCCAGGAGAACCTGGCCGGCATCCGGGTTGTCCAGGCCTACGTGCAGGAGAAGAACCAACAGCAGCATTTCAGCGGGTTAAGCCAGGAGTATCGGGTCAAGAACCTCGATCTGGTCAGGCGCTGGGGGTATTTCTGGCCGGTCACGAGCTTTCTGGCCGGCCTGGCCGCCACGGTCGTCTTGTGGCTCGGCGGCCGCAAGGTGGCCATGCAAACGATGTCGCTCGGGGAACTGGCCGCCTTTTACGGCTACCTGGCCATGCTCACCTGGCCCATGATGGCGGTCGGGTACGTGATCACACTTTATCAGCGCGGTTCGGCCGCGCTGGCTCGCCTCTTTGAGATCCTGGATGCGCCGGTTGCAGCGGGATATCAGACGCCGGGGACCTGGCAGGTTTCGAAGTTACACGGCAAGATCGAGTTCCGCAACCTGTCTTTCCGCTATGCCCCCGATGCGCCGCTCGCCCTGCAAGGGATCACCCTCACGATCCCGGCCGGCACCTGGTGTGGGGTGGTGGGCGAGACCGGCGCCGGGAAGAGCACGCTGGTAAGCCTCCTGCCGCGCCTGCACGAGCCGCCGCCCGGAACCATTTTCATCGACGGCATCGAACTCCAGCAGCTTCCCCTGGAAACTCTGAAGCAAGCCATCGGCTTCGCCTCCCAGGACATCTTTCTGTTCTCCGACACGATCCGGGAAAATATCCTCTTCGGCAACGGGGGCGCCACATCGGAGGAGCTGGAGATGGCGGCCGATCTCGCCCAATTGACACCCAGCATTCAGGAGTTTACGCACCAGTTCGAGACGCTGCTGGGGGAGCGGGGGGTGAGGTTGTCCGGCGGTCAGAAGCAACGGACAGCGCTGGCTCGGGCCATCATCAAGAATCCGCCCATTCTGATCCTGGACGATGTCTTCTCCAGCGTGGATACTGAGACCGAGGAGCGGATCCTCGAACAGTTGAAAGGGTTCATGCGCGGGCGGACCGCGATCGTGATCTCACACCGGATTTCGACGGTCATGGCGGCTGATCAGATCATCTACCTGAAAGATGGCCGGATCGTGGAGCGTGGCAGTCACGAAGAGTTGCTGACCTTGCGGGGCCACTACTACCGTTTGTATCGCCGGCAGTTGTTGACTCGGGAGCTCGATGCCCTGAGCGACAATGGAGGGGCACGGCCATGAAGGAAGCGCAGGGTCATCAGGACGAGGAGCTGCTGGGCAAAGCCTACGATGGCCAACTGATACGGCGGCTGTTCAGGTACCTCGCGCCGTATCGGTTGTGGGTCGTGGTCTCCCTCCTGCTCCTGTTCCTGACCACAGGGATGCAACTGCTCGGGCCGTATATCACCAAGGTTGCTATCGATACCTACATCGCGGCGCGCGACCTGCAT
>JAGWRQ010000118.1 GCA_028869615.1 Candidatus Methylomirabilota bacterium
CTTCAACATCCTTCTGCTCCACAGTCTTCGCGTTCACAAAGCTCTCGCCACGATTGGTAATCAGGTAATCTTCCAACGGCATGGTGGCGCTCGACGGCTTGATCGGCGGGAGGCTTTTTGTTCCAGAAATAGCATAGACATCGTCGGCGTTCACCTCTCCGGAGTTTCCATTGATCGTGCTCCAAAAGATTCGCCCTGCCTGCGGCTTCCCCTGTGTGCAATCCTCGATAGGGGTTGACTCCGCGTCGGTTGCATTGGGTTTCCCTATCTCCTGAGGGGCTGCAAAGGTACAATCATCGGCCACGATGAAATGACCGCCCTTGAGGTAGATAAGGTATTCGGCATCCGAGGCGGAGGATAATCCAAGGATGAGCAGAATGGCCAACGTTCCGCATTGACTGATTTTCACCGCGTCGTCCCTACACTGCACTCGGCGCCTTCAGTTTTTCAGGCTAGAGCCGCGACTCCTGAAGGACAGAGGGCGTCAGGAAAATCAGTAACTCCTGACGCTCATCCGGTCCGATCGAACGGCGTTTGAAAAGCCAGCCCAGGATCGGGATATCGCCAAGAACCGGTGTTTGATCTGTGGTGATCGCCTCGTTGGATTGAAGCAGACCACCGATGACCACAGTGGAGCCGTTCTGGATCATGATGTTGGTCGTGGCTCTGCGCGTGTTGATGGGGAATACAAATCCTCCTACGAAGTCAACCTTTGTCCCGGGAAAGGAACGCTCGGCCTCGACCTTCATCGCGACCCGGCCATCGGGTGTGATGTGGGGCTTCACTTTCAGTTTAATAAATGCATCCTGGAATTGAACAACCGTTCTCCCCGAGCTGTCGATCGTGGTAAATGGGACCTGCGTCCCCTGCTTGATTTCCGCCTCTTCGTTGTCCTGGGTTGCGACCCTCGGCGATGACAGGGTTCTGATCTTCCCCTGGTTCTCAGCCGCCGAAAGCTGAGCTCCTACGAGGAATCGATTCGCGAGGCTGCCGATAGTCATGCCGAGCGCGAATTGCGGCGACGTGACCGGAAGATTCACAGCGAGCGGTATCGGTCCGAAGAAGGGGATCCCTCCTCCGGTAGAAGTGGGACCAGTAGGAGCTGACATACCAGGAGTGAGTGTGGGGAATTGGATCGGCCCGGCTCCGCCTCCGCCAAAGACCGTTGCCCCTGTTGTACTCCCCGGTCTCGTCGGAATCCCTGTCCCGCCCCATTGAATCCCGAGGCTTTGAGAGAATTGACGGGTGGCCTCGACAATCCTCGCCTCGATCAAGACCTGCGGCGTCGGAATATCGATCTGCTTCAAAAATGTCTCGATCCGCTCCACGGCCTCGGGGAGGTCTTTCACAATGACTCGGCTCGATCGCTCATCGACGATCACGCTGCCTTCCTTCGTCTTCAGCGCAGTCAGGTGGGTTTTTAGATCGGTGGCTTTTGCGTAATTAAACGGCAGAAACTTGGTCACGAAGGGATCTTGCGGCGGCGCATCGAGCTCTTTAGCGAGGGCGGCCATCTTCAGACACACAGACTGCACATCGTTCACAATCAGGGTATTGGTCGTCGCCTCCAATTCAATGCTGCCCCGTCGCGTCTTGAGCCGCTCCAGATGCTTTTTTACGTCGGGCGCTTTGGTATGCACCAAACGTATCACCCTCGTACACGGGGGCTCTTCAGCGTAACGCCGCTCTTCTTCTTCAACCTTCCTTCTCTCCTCCTCAACCTTCCGCTTCACTTCCTCTATTCGCGCTTGTTTGACCGCCGCCTGCTCAATATCTTTTACCCGCTCTTCCTTGCTCTTTTGGATCTCGCCCTTCGAACCCACATAGATCAAATTACCGTCTTGCTCGTAGCTGAGGCCCTTGGCCCTGAGGATCACATCCAGCGCTTGACGCCACTCGATATTGGTCAGGCGCACGGTCACATCCCGCTCCTTCCGATCCTTCAGGCCATGGGCCGCAACGATATTCAGCCCGCTTACTTCAGAGATAAGGCGTAGCAGGTCATCAAGGTCTGCCCCCTTAAAATCCAACGACAACCGCTTAGTGGCAGCGGCGGCTTTTGGCTGTTCGGCAGACGGGGGGGCGGCCGGTTCGACGCGGCTCACAGACTTCTCGGCGCCGGGCCGCTTGGCGACGGGGGTGGCAAGAGGCTTCTGTGCAGGCTGCGGCTCCCGCTTGGGCGTCTTCTCCGGTTCGATACGGCTCACTGCGGGGGGTTCGACAGCGCCGCCTGCGGGCTTGGCAATAGGAGCCGGAGCGGCCGGCCCAGGAGCCGGCGTAGCGGCTGGAGGCGACGGCTTCGGCGGCGCAGCCCCCGCAGACTTTGCCGCCTCCGGTTCGACGGTCTGCTCCGGTTTCGCGGGCCCCTGCGCCACCGGCGCTTGCTCGGAAGCCTCAGCGCTGACCAGAATCTGCAAGCCGTTGCGGGTTAACTCCACGCGATACGGCAGCAGGCGGTTGAGATCGAACGTCAGGCGGAGGACCGGATTGGGGGATTGCTGGAGTTGCATTGTCTCGACCCGCGCGATAGGGGAGCCGGGCGGCAGGTCAATAGGCCGGCTGATTGCGTTTCGGGCGTTGGGGAGATCGATGACGAGACTCGGCGGATCGTGCACCGCAAACGATGCGTAATCGACCAACGCCCCATCCGCCGTGACAACGATCGACACCTCGCCAGGCCCTTCCGCCAAGACCTGCACGCCGGTCACATCGACGACCCGCGCCGCGCCCGCCTGCGGCGACGGACCGACCGAGGACAGCTTCAGCGCGTGATCCGTCGGCGCCCCGGCGGTTGCGCAGGATGTGCAAAAGAAAAAGAGGACCGCCCATATGATCCGGCGTTTTCGTGCGCTGTTGTCGGCTTTGATCGCTCTCATCTCGGTACGACCGGCGCCATATGTTTTTCTACGTAGCGGGCCAGCAGCTTGCCTTCCGCAGTCTTCGTTCGCACCTCAAATACGACACTATCCTTGGTAATCTTCACGACCTTGGCCGAATCAACCACGTCGTGTTCCCGGATGATATACCCCATGCCCGGCGATGTGTCCGACTCGACCAACGCATAGTAAGCGTTGGCTTCCCGAACAATACCTGTCAGCTTGAGATGCACGATCGGAGGCGCTTCAGCCGCCTTGGTCCGTGGCGGACGGAACGGATCGCGACGCCCTCGCGACTGGTACACAGCGGGGGCCTCCTTCTCCTCCGCGGGCACGGCGGCGACAGGAACCGCAGGCGGGGATGGGCTCCGGACAGAGGAAGGCGCGGAGGGCGGCGAAGCCTTTCCGCAGCCCAGGGCAGTCACCAAGATGAAGACGACCGCGCCGCCGGCAGCCGTCCTGCGCAGCAGTCTACTTTTTTTGCTCGTTTTTTTTCTCGTTTTTCGCGCCTGGAGTCTTTGGAGTCTCACCGCGCTTCGCACCCGCAGGGCCTGTGGTGGGCGCAGTCGCACCGCTTGAGCTTGAGTAGGCGTAGGTCACGACGCCGAACTCGGCCTGAATGCTGGCCTCCGCCCTGTCGCCTTTCGCTGCCGGGCGGATGGTCATATCGGCCACGTTCACAATCCGCTCCAACCGACCAAGTCGCTCAAAGAGCATCCCGAGGTCATGGTACGTTCCCACCACCTTCAGTTGCACCGGAACCTCCGTATAGAACTCTTTTGCCACCGGATTGCCGGGCTTGAACAGTGCAATATCAAGATCTGTCTCCTGACCCAGACTGGCCACCCGTTTCAGCAATAATGGGATTTCCTTTTCGGCCGGAAGCTGCAAGACCGCCTGCGACAGTCTGGCCTCCAGCAGCTTGATCTCCTGCTCCAGGCGAGGTTTTTGGTTCGCGATCTGCCTGGTCCGTTCGGCCTCCGTTCGGAGCTGCAGCAATTCAGCCTGGACCTGGCTTCGAACGGCCCACTCCGACCTGAGGAAGAATTGCCAATAGAGCGCGACCACAAGGATAACACAAACGACGCCGAGCGCAACCTTGTGCTTCAGCGGCAGGTTGGCCGTGTAGGCCGACAGATCAATGGAAGGGAGCATTGCGATCCTCCCCTTCGGTCATGCCCAGGACAGGCGGTCTACCCGGACAAGATGGTCAGAATCTCGAACCGTTCGACCGGCTTGCCTTCGTACACCTGAAGCTCGGAAAAGTTCAGCTCAACAGTGCTGACGATCGGCTTGAGTCGCTGAAGCGCCAGCATCAACTCCGCGACGTCAGCGTGCGAGGAGGCGTATCCCTGAATGACGAGCCGCCCCGATACCTTACTGACCCCGACCAGCCAGACGCCCTCAGGCAATGCCTGGTTGATGCCGTCCAGCAGACGGACGGGACTGCTTTGGGTGGCGGCCAATCGCTGAATGAGTGTCAGCCGGTCCTGAAGCTGCTTCTTATCGGCCGTGTACTGTTCGACCAATCGAATGGTCTGTTGGTGTCTGGCGATCTCGTTTCGCGTCGCAACGACATCCGCGCGGAGCTTCTCCACGTCCCGCCTCACCAGATACCAGTAGCCCCACATCCCACCGGCCATGAGGATCGCCGCGGCAACGATCGCCGCCTGCGGGACGTTGACGCGACCCGTTCTGCGTCGTGCCTCACGCGGCAGGAGGTTGATCTTGATCATTCGGCATCGTCTCCCGGCTCGCGAAGGGCCAATCCCACAGCAACCGTCATCTGGGGCGCGATAGCAGCCAGGTATTCGGCGTCGAACTCCTTCGGGTCGGCAACAACATGGTGAAAAGGATCGGCGATCTCAACAGGGAGAGCCAGCGCGCTTGAAAGGTAGGATGCCAAATCCGGCAACAGCGCGCACCCACCGCTCAACACCATTCGGTGGATCGTCTCGCTTTGGCTTGTCGAGTGATAAAAATCGAAGGAGCGTCGTATCTCACCGGCCAGCTCGCTATTGACCTGCTCGATCACCGGTCTGGCGTCCGCGAAGTTATGGCCATGGACCGGCTCTCCCCTCTTGATCGCCTCAGCCTCCTCGACGCTCACGCCCAGGCTTTGCTGCAGCGACTCGGTGTGTCGGTTGCCGCCCACGGAGCTGTCCCTGGTAAAGTCCGAAATCCCGCCGCGAAGGATATTGATCGTGGTGACGGCCGCTCCGATATTCACAAGGGCCACGACCTCGTCGGGCTGGAGCTGCGCGGAGATCGTAAAGGCGTTCTCGATGGCGAAGGCGTCCACATCAACGACGGCTGCGCTCAGCCCGGCCGTAACGATCATAGCGAGATAGTCATTGAGGGTCTCTTTTTTCACGGCGACCAGCAGCACATCCATCTCCTGTTCGCCGGGACCGGCCTCTCTCAGGATCTGGAAGTCGAGGTTGACATCCTCCATCGAATAGGGAATATGCTGCTCGGCTTCCCATGCAATCCCTTCGCGGAGTTCTGCCTTCTTCATCTGGGGGACCTTGATCTTTTTCACGATGACTGAATGGCCCGAGACGGAAAACGCCACGTCCTTGACGGTGATGTCGTGTTCCGCAAAAAGCTGTTGGATCGTGTCGCTCACCGCGGCCGCGTCCATGATGGTCCCATCTACGATCGTTTCTGGCTGAATCGGGGCCACCGCCAGCTTGGCGAGTCGGTAACTGTCTCGCGACCGCTGAAGCTGCACAATCTTGATAAAGCTGCTCCCGACATCCAGCCCGACCAGTTCCTGTTGACGCGCCATCCATGACAACATCGCCGCTCCCGGTGTGTGGCCGCAATCTGTTATCGGCCGATGCATGTGTTGAGTGTGTACGATGGCAGCATGGACTTGTCAAGTGAAATACATGCTCTTACAGTTCATGCCAGGTCCCTGGAATGATCCAGGACGGCAGGTCTTGCCCCAGACCGTCCAGAACGCATTTGCTGTATTGGATCGTCGAGTGTCCAGAGAATTGGTCGATGGTGACATTATCGGCGCTGTTTCCGAAGCCGATAATCCCTCCGCGGATCGTGACGTCGCCATTGCTCACGCCGATCTTATCGGCGATGATCAGCCCCTTGAATGTCAGATTACTGTTCAATGGGCCGAGCGACGCATCATCGCAGCCGCCGGCATTGTGGCACGTGCTGGGGGGGTTGCCGCAAGACGTTTGGCCATTCTGATACCTGTGGTGGACGATCAGGATGCCGGTGCTGTTATCCGGCGGCCGCTGGTAACACCCGTCCACGTAGATGATTCCATTGAACGCGGAGGTGGGCAGTTGCTCCGGGTGAGCGACCGGGTCGATCTTGATACTGTCCAGATAGTGGTGCATCGCGTCGATCTGCCACTGGGGTGAACCCGGCGGGAGCAGAAGGGCGCCGATACTATCCGGGAAAGAATGCGAGGTCCCTCCGCAGCTCCCCGCCACATCACATTGCAGAACATCGTCATGGTGTGGCGGGACAGTAATGCTGGAGCCGCTGGGAACGGTCACCGCCGGAAAGTTATGGTCAGTACCGACTGGACTTCCATCACAGTTATGATTTTTGCCGTCGATGCTTGCGGATGCCGACTGTACATTGACGTTCGTGTTGGCTGTGACTGCGCCCGTCAGGTTGGCGTCGGCCCGTGATGGGGGCGCGATCAGCGCCCGAATGGTTCTGGTGGCCACTGGACACGCGGCGCACCGTTGATACGTCC
>JAGWRQ010000119.1 GCA_028869615.1 Candidatus Methylomirabilota bacterium
ACGGCTATCCAACTCCGGGAGGTCGAACTCGATCCGCATGAAGAAGACGCCCCCCTCCGGGTCGGTGGTATGCTGGTCCGAGTGCACAATGTTGGCACCCTGCTCAAACAAGCACTGCGAGACCGCCGCAACGATGCCTGGACGGTCGGGGCACGAGATCAGCAGGCGAGCACGAGCGCTCAACGCCATAAGTTCTCCTCCATTCAACACCGCTACAGAAGAAGCGTAGTCTGAATTCGAGGACAAGGCAAGGTGAATGACAAGGAACGTCGCTGAAGCGCCTGCCTGACACGGTGAGCATGGAGCGCTATACTATCAGCGTAGAGCCACCTTGAGAAGCGGCGAAGGTACCCGAGCCATGGCATGATATGAATCTGTTGATTTCCAGTGAGATGACAGAGCAGGGAGTCCGGGGATGGCCTATACGCGTGAATCGATACGAGAAGCGGTCGAACGCGCCGGGGATGAGCACTGGCAGGCGCTCATCGCGCACCACGTAGACGCCTATCCCGCGAGTCGCCCCACGCCTGGGGATGTCTGTCGATTAGAAGCGGAGCGACTCAACGCGCTTGGCCTTGGGGACGCGAAGGAGTTCGAGCTGATTGAGACCAGAGTGGAACAGGTCGGGCCGGAGATTGCGCTTACCCATGTTCTCTTATACCGCCCGCTCGGTATACGTCTGCTCACGGAGCCGTACCGCGGCTATGCCTGATGAGACCCTGAACTGAATCTATCGCTTCGCCTTGGCAAAGCGCCCTTCCCACTGCACGCCAGGGGCATTGGGATCGGTAGGGATGTTCAGCTCATAGTTGAACTGGCCCGTGAGGTATTCATGGATATGCTTGGCAGCATGCTTCGCCTGCCCCATGGCCAGGATCACCGTAGAGCCGCCGGTAATGACGTCGCCACCGGCGAAGACCCCCTTCTTGCTCGTGTGGTAGGTCATGTGGTCCACCATGACAACGCCCCACTTGTTGGTGTGGAGATCAGGCGTCATGCTGGGGATGATCGGGTTCACGTCGCATCCCAATGAGAAGACCACCGTATCCACCTCATCGATGAAATACTCGCCGGTGGACAGCGGCTTTCTTCGGCCGGACTCATCCGGATCGGACAGCTTCATGACCTCGCACCTGATGGCTTTGACGAAGTGGCGCTCGTCGCCGATAAACTCCACGGGGTTAGAGAGCCATTTGAAGTTGACGAACTCCTGCTCGGCATGCTCCAGCTCCTCCGTCCTGGCTGGGGCCTCCTCGTGAGAGCGGCGGTAGTAACAGGTGACATCCGCACCAAGCCTCTTGCCGGTGCGGAGTACGTCCATGGCAGTGTTGCCGGCGCCGATGACCGCCATCTTCTTGCCCTGGTAGAGGGGCGTGGGAGAGTGCGGGAACTCGTTGGCGTGCATCAGGTAGATTCTGGTGAGATACTCGTTAGCAGAATAGATACCATTCAGATTTTCGCCGGGGATACCCAGCATCTTTGGCAGGCCAGCGCCGGTGCCGATAAACACCGCATCGAACCCTTCTTTTTCCAGCAGGTCATCGATGGTGAGAATCTTGCCGATGACCATGTTATAGACGAACTCGACCCCCATATCTTCAAGCAGCTTGAGATCTTCGTCAATGACCTCCAGTGGCAGGCGAAACCGCGGGATGCCGTATACCATCACACCCCCGCCCCGGTGGAACGCCTCGAATACCGTCACCTCATGGCCGCGGGTGCGAAGCTCGTAGGCGCAGGTCAGCCCCGCGGGACCGGAGCCGATGATGGCTACCCGCTTGCCGCTGGAGGATGGCATGTCCGGAATCCGGTCCAGCTTGTGCTCCCGCTCGTAGTCCGCCACATACCGCTCCAGATTGCCGATGCCTACCGGATCATTCTTCTTGCCCACAACACATACCGCTTCGCACTGCTTGTCCTGAGGGCACACCCGGCCGCAGGCGGCGGGGAGGAAGTTGGTCTCTCGAATCTTCTTAGCCGCGCCGGCGATATCCCCCTCCTCAACTAATTTGATGAAGGCAGGGATGTTAATGCCCACAGGGCACGCGGGTACGCATTCAGGCTTCTTGCACTGAATGCACCGCATGGCCTCGTCCATGGCCTGCTCCTGTGAGTAGCCGATGGGCACCTCCTCCCAGGTGTGAATGCGTAGCCCTGCCGAATGCAACGGCATGGTGTTACGCGGCTTCTTCATCCGCTCCTTTGGACTTAATCCCTTTGTTACTTCTGCCATCTTGACGCCTCTCCCTTATCGCTGCATCGCCTCAAAGGCGATCTTTTCTTGTTCCACGAACATCTGCTGGCGCTTCATCAACTCGTTGAAGTCTACCTGGTGCGCGTTGAAATCCGGCCCGTGATAGCAGGCGAATCTGGTTTTACCGCCCACCGTCACCCGGCAGGCGCCGCACATACCGGTACCGTCCACCATAATGGCGTTCAGCGAGACCCACGCTTCGATCCCCTTGCCCTCCGTCATCCTGGCGACCGCCATCATCATCGGTACGGGGCCGACCGCCAACACCATAGATACCTTCTCCCTCGCCATGATCTGTTCCAGCGCGTGGGTGACGAAGCCTTGAATGCCGACCGACCCATCATTGGTGGTGACGAATACCTCGTCGCACACCGCTTTGAGTTCGTCCACCAGTATCAACAGGTCCTTCGTGCGGGCGCCCACCACGCCATAGACCTTGTTGCCGAGCTGTCGCAAATCGCGCGCCGTAGGGATGACGGCGCCCGTGCCGTAGCCGCCGCCGAGCACCACACAGGCGCCCTCGTATTTGGCAATATGGGAGCGCTGGCCCAGCGGCCCGACGACATCCTGGAAGCTGTCGCCTACGTTTTTGCTTGTCGCCTCAGTGGATGTCCTGCCCGTAGCCATGATGACGATCTCTATGTATCCCTTTTCCCTGTCCCATCCGGCGATGGAAAGCGGGATGCGCTCGCTGTCATAGTTGGGACGCATGATGATGAACTGTCCGGCCTGTATTTTTTTGGCCAGAAGCGGTGCGTTGACCTTGAAGTAGTAGGTATTGGCGCACAGCTCCCGCTTTTCAAGTATCGTAAAATCCTGGTGGTATCTACCCCTGGGCGGGTTCCCGCTTTCTTCCAAGCTGCGCTGGCAGTAGTGGAGTTGATATTCGGCTTCACTGCGGACGATAAAGGCATTGTCCCAGTCGAAGTGATCCATTCCGAGGATGGCGCGGAAGGCGTTGTGACTTTTTTCCACCTGCTCCGGCGTGAAATAGGAGTTGCGAACGCCTTTCCCTATGGCGCGCACGGCATGCCTGCGGACAAGGGGCGACGGATCCGACAGACCGGCGAACAGTGTGTCGAACAGTGTCGATCGATCCGTATCACCGACCGTCTCAGGGGGAATGCGGTTGAAGATCCGCCCCACACAGTAAAAGGCGGCGGACTTCACCTGTTTATTGGCGGACCCCGCGCATCTCAAGACCTCAGGCAGGATCCTGGCAATGGCTGGATCGGTGAAACGTCCCGCCGCCAACAGAAGGTTTATCTGGGCGTAGTCGTCGCTCCTGCTCGTATCGAACCAGGAACGAAGCAGATCCACGACGGGCGCGCCGATCTGTCCCAAAGCGCCGGCGAAATGCTCCGCCGATTCCGCATCAGCCTCAACAAGTTGCTCAATAATCCATTCAGCCACCTCTGCGCCCAGAGAGGCCAGGACCGACTCGCTCTGATCAATGAGTTGAGCAAGCTCCTCATCGCCGGCGTGGTCTCGGTAAAAGGTGGTGGAGACGGCCGCCGCCAACTCCCGCTTCTCTTCAGAAGAGAGATCGGACAGTGTCGAAACTTCCGCTAGGGCGGCCTTCAACTGCTCAGTGTTCTGGGACGAAATTTTGGCTGTAATACTGTTAATTCTATTTGTCATCGGAACATGCTTCCTCTAAAGGCACTTCGACTCTTACAGAACACTTACGCTCGTACTATGCCTGAACAAAAACCCAATTTATCATACACAAAATCCCACCACTTGACAACCAAATCCGTAATCTCAGGCGCGACCCAGCTGTTTCGGCGGCAACATATGATAGAGTCATCCGTCGAACTGCGACCACAGGAGAAAGCGCTTGACATCCCCCGCATTTCGCATTGATATTGCAACCGACTCACACCTGAAGCCGATGGTCGCCGCACCACCGTGTTGTGAGCATCGGCCACGTTGTCCGTATCTGGTAGAGTCTTGCTGGGCCTTGGAGGGTGCAGATGGGTCATAAGAAGGCAGGGTATGTTCCAGCGCTGGGCTGGGATCTCCTCACCCCGCTCTACGATCCCCTCGTTCGCCTTACCACACGCGAGATGAGCTTCAAGAACCGCCTCCTGGATGAAGCAGGCATCGACGACACCGCTCGGATCCTGGATGTGGGATGCGGTACGGGAACGCTACTCCTGTTAGTGAGACGCAGGTCAAAATCTCTATTGGCGGTCGGCCTGGATGGTGATGTGAGCGTGCTGCGCATTGCGAGGTCAAAGGCTCACAGGCATGCCGAGAAGATCGCGCTGGTTCAGGCGTTCTGCTTTGATATGCCGCTTGCCGATGACGCGTTCGATCGCGTCCTCTCGAGCCTGATGCTGCACCATCTGACGCGATCCGAGAAGGTCCGAACGCTGCAGGAGATCTTTCGCGTCCTACGCCCGGGGGGCGAGCTGCACGTCGCCGACTGGGGGCGACCCCACAACCTACTGATGCGCATGTTGGCTTTTTCTGTGCGCCTCGGCGACAGTTTCGCCAGGACTGCGGACAACGTGAAGGGGCGCCTGCCTGCGCTCTTCCGGGACGCCGGGTTTGAGAAGGTATCGGAAACCGCCCGGTTTGCAACGCTATTTGGCACGTTGTCGCTGTACAAGGCGCGCAAGCCGCTCACGACTGCCGCTCAGCGGCACGCCGACAGCATGCCTGCGCAACTTGCTGACCGGCGCATGAGGCCGGCACACAGGAGTTGCCCGCTGAACGCATAAGATCAGGGCGGTAAAGAGACCAACGATTTTAGCGCGTACGTGTGTTATAGTCGTTCGCGTGTCAACCAGTACCTGCGTAGAGGACGGAACTCTCTGTTAACGGCTGGACTGTAAGGCTGAGTCGTGGAGAGAGGAGCCATAGGAGGTTAACATGGCTGCGGTAGCCGCAATCATCTTTGTGGTGATGGCCTTATTTGGTTTAGCGTGGCCCTTTCTCTACACGTATAGGCTCAAATGGAGGAGAATAGCTCTGGATAAGGAGATCCAGTACTTCCAGAATCGGATTGCTGTCGCAACCTCGGACGCTATTCCCGGCAGGGCCACAGAACAGGTGCTTGGTCCCGTAACAGGAATCTCGCTCATACCCGCCTCAAACGACGACGAGCAGATGCTGGCCGAGCGGGAGGCGATGCACAGCCTTATTAAACAGGCGCTCCAGATGGGTGCCAACGCGGTCCTCGGTCTGAAAATGACCGAAGAAAGTTACCAGCACACGGACCCAAAGAAGTTTCTCGTCCTCCCCGCTGTCACGTTCACAGCCACGAGGGTGACCTACGCGGGAACGGCTGCAAAAGTGGCCGTGACGAATTCCCCGGGAGAAGAACTAAGAGGCGCCTGACGAGAAAAAGATACCGTCCGGAGGGGAGCCTTTCTCGCAACTCCCTTGTTGCGCTTCAACGGGTTCAGGAGGTTCCTAATTCTTCCTTGACTGCTGCGGCACAGTTTAGTTAGAATTTCCATGTACTAACCGGTCGGTTTAATCGGGAGCAATCATGTCCGGCACCAGAGAGTACATTATTGAGGTCGCATCTCGTTTGGTACATCTGAGAGGTTTTAATCATACGAGTATTGGGGATATCTTAAAGGAAAGCGGAGTCGGGAAAGGGAATTTCTATTACTATTTTCGGAGCAAAGAAGAGTTGGGCTATGCCATCATAGAAAATAATTTTAGACGGTTTTCAGAAGAGGTGACGGCTAAAGCCTTCGGAAATGACAGGGAGGCCGCGGCCCAACTGGATGACTTCCTGGATATCCTCCTTGATATGCATCGGCAGCAAAACTGCGCTGGCGGATGTCGCTTAGGCAACCTGGCTATGGAACTGAGTGACATCCACGAAGAGTTTCGAAAGAAGCTTCAAGAGGTGTTTGATAGCTGGGGTGTGCAGGTGGAAGGTGTCCTACGAAAAGCCGAAGCGGGCGGACAGCTTGCAGGCCATGCGGATCTTCCAACGTTGGCTCAGTTCGTCATCGCTTCCGTCGAGGGGGCAATACTGCTCGCGAAGGTCAAGAAAGATATCAGCATCTTGGAACGCTGCTTTGCGGAACTGAAAAAGCATGTCCGGATGTATGTTGATTGCAGGTTGCCGGTTCCGGCTTAAACGAATGCGCCGAGCACTGCGTCATATTGCACATATTGTTGTATAACCGAAGAAGCGAGAGGCCATTGACTTGGCCTCTCTTATGGGAAAACAATTCTTGCACGATACGGGTATATAGAACACGGACGACAGTCCATACTACGAGGGTAAACGGGTGGCTACAATTATCGAGTACACCGACCAAAAAAGGCCGGCCAATAATTATCCTAAGCGGATTATTTCACCCCTTAC
>JAGWRQ010000120.1 GCA_028869615.1 Candidatus Methylomirabilota bacterium
TTGCCAACATATCCATTTGACTCGGTCATCGGAGACTTTCTAAGTAGTCGCACCCAAAGAGGGGAGGAATCAATGAGCATGCGGAAGTTGAAACATCTGACGGTCACCAGGTTAGTAATGAGTGGGGTGCTCCTCCTCACCGCCGTAATCGCTGCGCCTGCGGCGTGGGCGGAGGATAACAAGGATCGCCAGATCAGGGAGTTGAGGGAACTGGTCGAACGCCTGGGCCAACGGCTGAACCAACTCGAAAATCAGGTTGGCGCCAAGAAAGAAGTCGCCACCGCACCGGGAGCACCGGGGGCGCCCGCGGAAGCCCCTCAGAGCCTCGGTGATCGGGTCAAGAGTCTGGAGGAGGCCCTCAAGGCTGCCCCCGTCTTGGCCACGATGAAAGACTGGCAGTTCGGGGGGCATGTTGCGGTCTCCTATAACTACAACTTCAGAGATCCCAAATCTCAGAACAACGCCCTCAGGCTGTTCGACGAGCGCGCGAATCAGTTCGACGTGAATCAGGCTGAGCTGTATGTCGAAAAACCGACCAGCGAGGCTTTACCCATCGGCTTTGGCCTTGACGTACTCCTTGGAAGAGATGCGAAGAAGGTGCACTCGACGGGGCTTGGCGAGGCAAATCAGCCGTTTGACCTCACGCAGGCGTACGTCACCTACAAAGTGCCGTTCGGCAACGGCATCGACCTGAAAGGCGGAAAGTTCGTGACCCTTCACGGTGCCGAGGTGATTCGTCGAACAGGCAATTTCAACATCTCCCGTTCACTGGCGTTCTCCTGGGCCATCCCGTTCACCCACACCGGCGTCATGGCGACCTATCCGTTCACCGACTGGCTTTCGGCAACCGTGGGGATTGTGAACGGCTGGGACAACACGGATGACAACAACAGAGGGAAGTCGTTCCATGGCGCGGCTACTGTCACACCTTCCTTCCTCAAGGATTTTACGCTTACTGTTGGTGGAACATGGGGCGCGGAGGCGCGGTTCGCCGGCGATACGGCAAACGGCCCCAAGCGTGGGTTGCTGGATGTCATTGCCACCTATAAGCCGATCGCGCCATTGACCCTCACACTGAACTACGACTACGGGAGGCAGCCTGATCTCGGCGTGGATCCAATCACCGGAACCTTTGTGGCCGGCAGTCAAACCGCAGTCTGGCACGCGGTGGCGGCCTATGCCACCTACGATATTACCGACAGGATCTCGGTGGGCGTGCGGGGTGAGTACTTCAAAGACCAGGATGGTTTCCGGCTCCCTGGCGCAACGCCGGGTAGCAAACTGGAGGTCTGGGAGACGACACTCACCGGCAGGTATAAGCTCTTCGATCACGTCTTTGCCAGCATTGAGTACCGCCACGATGAGGCAACGGACAACAAACAGATATTTGACAGAGGCGACGGGACGAAAAACGCCAGTTCGCAAAATACGATTCAAGGCGAGTTGATCTATCAGTTCTAGATGCAACGGGCAGCGGCGGCGGCCGCAAGGGAGAGGCAGCCGCCGCAATCCCACAGCGGCGTGAGGACGCGCCCTCAGGAGGTAAACATGCTGATACGGTTACGAAGTAAACAAGTTGTAGCGGTGGCCTTCATGGCCCTGCTGTTCCTCGGCTTGGCGACCACCCTGTGGGCCCAGGAGGCGCCGGCACCGAGTGCTCCAGCGCCCGCCGCGGCAGCGACCCCGGCGCCACCCAAGCCGGATCCGGCCGGCACCGCCACCGGGACTATCGCTGACGTGCCGGCGAAAGAGGCCGGCAAGCCGACCCTACAGGAGGTGGCTGAGGCGGCTGGGCACAACAAGATCTCGATCAACATCATGTGGACCCTGATCACCGGGTTCCTGGTTATGTTTATGCAGGCCGGTTTCGCCTTGGTTGAAACCGGGTTCTGCAGAGCGAAGAATGCCTCCCATACCATGCTGATGAACTTTTTGATCTATGCGATCGGCATGACCGGCTATTGGATTCTGGGTTTCGGTCTGCAGATGGGCGGTGTAGGCGCGACACCCCTCGCGGGCGGGACCGCCGGCCTGGATGGCGAATTCGTCCTCCACCTCTTCGGAAAGGACTTCGGCCTCTTTGGAACGAAGGGATTTTTCCTGCAAGGCGTCAACTACGACACGGCGATCTTCACCCTCTTCCTCTTTCAGATGGTCTTCATGGATACGACGGCCACCATCCCGACTGGGGCGATGGCTGAACGCTGGAAGCTCTCTGCGTTCTTTATCTATGGCTTCTTCATCTCAATGATCATCTACCCGCTCTATGCCAACTGGGTCTGGGGCGCCGGATGGCTTTCGCAGCTTGGGAAGAACTTCGGTCTCGGCCATGGCCATGTTGACTTCGCCGGCTCGTCGGTGGTCCATATGGTGGGAGGCGTGTGCGCCCTGGCTGGCGCCATGGTCATTGGCCCCCGCATTGGGAAATACAACAAGGACGGCACACCGAATGCGATCCCTGGTCACCATATCCCGATGGCGATCCTCGGTACCTTCATCCTGGCTTTCGGATGGTTCGGCTTTAACCCCGGCAGCACGCTCGCCGGCACCGATCTGCGCATCGGCGTCGTGGCGACCAACACCATGCTCGCCTCGGCCTCCGGCGCGCTCGTCGCCACCCTCTACATGTGGTTCGTCTACGGCAAGCCCGATCCCAGCATGGCCGCCAATGGGCTGCTGGCCGGCCTTGTAGCCATCACAGCCCCCTGCGCTTTCGTCAACTCTGTCTCGGCCTTCTTGATCGGGGCCATTGCCGGCCTCCTGGTCTGCTTGAGCGTCTTCTTTGTGGAGCGAACCCTTAAGGTGGATGATCCCGTCGGCGCGATCTCGGTCCACGGAGTCAATGGCGCGTGGGGCGTCCTGAGCCTCGGCCTGTTCGCTGACGGCGTCTACGGCGATGGCTTCAACGGCGTGACAGGGACCGTGAAAGGTCTGTTTTATGGCGACGTGAGCCAGCTCATCGCCCAGTCTATCGGTATACTGACCTGCTTCGTCTTTGTCTTCTCCATCTCCTGGGTCTTCTTCAAGATCCAGGATGCGATCATGGGAATTCGCGTCTCCGCTGAAGATGAGATCGGCGGTCTTGACGAGCCAGAGACGGGCGTCCTGGCGTACCCTGACTTTACAGTGCTGCCAGCCCACCACATCTCGACCGCCGGGCGGCCGGCAGCCCCTTCGCCTGCACTCAGACCGGAACTGCTCAGGACAACAACACCAAAGGAGGTGTTGTAACATCTCATTGATGGTGGCCTATCACTTGCCACGTGGTGAGCCTGGGCATAGGATGAGATGATGCCGAAAAAGTATGTAGTCATCGTTGACGACAGCCCCAGATCGCGAGCAACCCTCGGCGACGCGCTCAAGCGGCTCGGGTTCGAGGTGGCTGGAGAGGGGGCGAGCGGGGCTGAAGCCGTGCGTCTGGCCCAAAAACTGAAACCCGATGTGCTGTTCCTGGCTGTGGGTCTCCCGGACATGGATGGCCTGACAGCGGCCACTCATATCCTGGAGACCCTCCCCATTCCGATCCTGATCCTGAGCAGTCATCTCGATCAGGAGTTGATCCAACGCGCCAAAGAGGCCGGCGTGATGGCGTACCTGCTCAAACCGCTTCGCGAGGAGGAGTTGTTGCCGGCGATCGAGTTGGCTATCTCCCGGTTCGAGGAGTTCGACGCCCTCAGAAAAGAGAATGCGGACTTAAGGCGGACCCTCGAGGATCGGAAGCTGATCGAGCGCGCAAAGGGCATTCTGATGGAACGAGAGCGGATCTCCGAACAGCAGGCGTTCGCGCGGATCCAAAAAACGAGCATGAACACGCGGCGATCAATGGCCGAGATCGCTCAGGCCATCTTGCTGAGCGAAGCGGTCACCGGCAGGACACAATAAAGAGCAGATGAAAGGAGTCATTCACCCCCTCTCCGTACATCTGCCCATCGCCTTACTTTTGATGGCCTTTATGACGATGTGTTATTGGCTGTTCAAAGGGCTGGCCACATCGGTCTTCGAGAACCGGATCTACAGCCTCACGCGTTTTAATACTGTCGCAGGATTGGTATTCGTACTCCTTGCCATGGCAACAGGGTTCCGGGATGTGCTGGCGGGTTATTGGGTCACTTTCAACTCCCCCCTGGGGAAGTGGCTCTACGTCAAGGTCACCCTGGCTGTGCTCATTGTGATTATCTATAGCACTTTCCTCTGGCAAAGTCGCAAGAAGCCTCACTATCTTCAAGAGGACCCAAAGATTATGACGTGGTGCCTTATTACGCAGTTGGTGGGCTTCCTCCTGGTGATAACTGTCACTGCGCTGGGGACGATGCTGGTGTTCTATCCGCATGTCCTTGCGCGGCTCGGCTGATGAGACGAGGCGAATTGGTGGATAAAGGGACTGGTCGCATGACTCGAAGGCCTGCACGGATCGTTGTGCTCGGAGGAGGGTTCGGCGGCCTATACGCTGCCATGACGCTTCAGCGGGAGTTAGCCGGATCCGACATGGCCCAGGTCACCCTTGTGGACCGGCGCAACTATTTCACCTTTACTCCATTCCTGCCTGAAGTCGCTGCAGGCACCCTCGGCCGGGCGCATGTGACCTACCCTTTCCGATTCCTTGCCCAGAAAGAACAGTTCTGCTTCATTCAAGGGGCGGTGCAGGACTTTGACCTTGTGAAGCGCACGGTCCGTACGGAGACCACGGCCATTCCCTACGATTATCTGATTGTGTCCTTGGGCGGCGCGCCCTCCTTCTTTGGTAATCCCCACATCGCGGCTCACGCGCTGACGCTCAACTCTGTTGACAATGCCCTGGCAATCCGGAATCACATCATCAGACTCTTTGAACATGCAGTGGTCGAGACGGATCCGATCCGCCGGCGTCAGCTCCTCACCTTGGTGGTCGCTGGAGCCGGGCCCTGCGGGGTCGAGGTGGTCGCTGAGCTGGACCATCTGATCCGGACGGCTCTGCTCAAATACTATCCAGTGGACCCATCTGAGATTAGAATCCTTTTGGTCTCGAAGGGCGATCGGATCCTCCCCCACTTCGTCGGCGAGTTGGCCGAGACCGGTCAGAAGGAACTGATAAAGCGGGGGATTGAGGTCAGACTGAACACGCAAGTGACCTGGGCAAGCGAGGAGTATGTGGAGTTCGATGGCTACGAGCGCATCTCTACGCGGACCCTCATCTGGGCGGCCGGCGTCACCCCCAATCCCGTATTAGCCCAGCTTCCTACTTCGAAGAGCCAGCAGGGAGGCGTTGTGGTTGATGAGTTCCTCAAACTCCCGGATTTCCCGGAGGTGTATGTCATCGGGGATGGCGCGTCCGTCTTGGATCGACGCCAAGGGCAACCGTATCCGGCCTTGGCGCCGGTTGCGATTCGCCAAGGTATCCGAGCCGCGGGGAATATCATGAATACCCTCCAGGGAAGAGCCATGGAGCCATTTCGGTTTGACTTTACCGGCAATATCGTCGGCCTCGGGTGCGGAATGGCCTTGGTCAATCTGCTGGGCATCAAGTTTCATGGCCGGCTTGGGTGGTGGTTCTACCGGATGGCGCACCTCCAGCGATTGGTCAGCTTCAGGAACAAGGCGTCGCTCACGCTCACTCTTGCGCTCAATGCGATCTTTGATCGGGATATCTCCTGCGAAACATGGTTCGAAGACAACAGGCGCATCAACAGCGAAACAGTATCGCCGGCTCTCCCGCGTTCAGGTTCACCGGTCGCCTCCTGACCGGCCCCCTCCGCCCTGACTGTTCGCGATGCGGATCTCTGGCCGCTGTGCCGCTCGCACACTGATTTCCCTAAGTAGTCGTGAACGCCGTCCTCGCCGAACGCCCCCAGCTACCGCAACTGCACGCGCACCTCGCCACCACCTCCAGTCTCGATTTTCACTCACCAATACCGCTTGCGCCGGTGGTACGCCCACAGGAATGAAGTGTCCTCTCTCTTCCCCTCGCCCCTACCTGGGGACCGCAGAAATTCCTTGCTGACCGCTGAAGTACACAATAAAATCCGCATTGACAATAAAAATAGCTGATAGAGATAGGCAAACCGGTCTACTCCAGAGTCTATAGTTAGGCCGATAGAGACGACAAGGAGTGCAGATGAGGTTAAGCGCGATCTTGATAAGTCTTATACTTATTACGTCCGTCGAGGCGATGGAACTACCGAAACCTCCGAACGACTTCTCATGGAAAGAAATTATCGAGATCAAGGCGGCATTTCTCGTACCGGACCGCTGGCACTTCAAGCGAGAGGCTAAGGACAACACCTTGGCGTTCTTCATTACACAACAGGACATCGACAAAGAGGGGCGATTCGATACCGGCGTCACCATAAACGTGTTCCGGAAAGCGAAGCCGGGTACAGCAGTCGAGTATGCGAAGTCGTTCATCGCTCGAATAGCGACTGACAAAAAAGCAGGCGATATCTGGGCCCGGCAATTCGGTCCTTTCCAAAGTTTCGGTTGCCGGTTCAAGGGCGCTAACAGCCCCCATATCCCGATCATTCACATGCTCATGGTAGCGAATCCCAAGACCGGTACGCTGTACCTCTTCATCTTCGAAGCTCCCGAGGCCACTTGGACT
>JAGWRQ010000121.1 GCA_028869615.1 Candidatus Methylomirabilota bacterium
GCCCTCTGGTTCATTCGGAGCATTGAACAGCGGAAACGGACCTTGATAAAGGTGACCGAAAGCCTGGTCAAATACCAGAGGGATTTCTTCGAGTACGGGATCTCCCACCTCAAGCCCCTGACGCTTCGCGAAGTGGCCGATGATATCTCGATGCATGAGTCTACCATCAGTCGAGTGACCACGAATAAATATGTCCAAACCCCGCAAGGACTATTCGGTCTGAAATACTTTTTCCATCGTGGTGTTCCGTCAACCGTAGGTGAAGTCGTCTCTTCCCGTAGGGTGAGGGACCTGGTTCGCCGATATCTGACGGACGAAGACTCCAGCAAGCCGCTGAGCGACCGGAAGATTGTGGAGATCCTGGCGAGGGCTCACGGGGTCGAGATTGCCCGTCGGACTGTGGCCAAGTATCGTGGTCAACTCAAGATCCCCTCATCCAATCAACGTCGCTACGTGTAATACGGTACATAGGCATCCCATTCTCTGACGAGGAGTCAACTGATGCAGATTACCATTACTACTCGCAATCTCGAGAACACCGAAGCCCTCAAACGTTACGCTGAGGACAAGATCGCTCGCCTGCAGAAGTTCGTCAATCAGATTACCTCAGCCCACGTCATCCTGTCAGTTGAGAAGCATCGACAGATCGCGGAGGTGACGCTCCACGTACGAGAGCATACGATTCGGGGAGAAGAATCGAGTACCGACCTGTACTCTGCCATCGACCTGGTGGCCGACAAGATTGAACGTCAGATCCTTCGCTATAAAGAGAAGATTGTAGAGCACTCCGGTCGAGGCGTGGGTCGGTCGCGCTCTGCGGAAGCCATAGTACCTGCGGAGACCGAGTCCTTCTCCGAAGACGGCCCCCGCATCGTCAAGACGAAGCGTTTCGCCATGAAACCGCTATCTCCTGACGAGGCTGCGATACAGATGGACCTGGTGGGTCACAATTTTTTCGTGTTCCGAAATGCCCGGACGCAGGAGGTCAATGTCCTGTATCGAAGACGCGATGGGGATTACGGCTTGATCGAGCCCACGAGTTGAGCGCCGCTGTCCTGCCGCCGCCTACGTTATTGCGAGGGAGCGCAGCGACTGCAGCAATCTCCCACTGAACGTGCGGTGAGATTGCCGCGCCCCCTTCGGTTGCTCGCAATGACGGAGCCAGTGAGCTGGAGAGTCTTGCCCGAGACTTTCATGCTCATGGGCGCACTCCAGATGTATGGTGTTAGCCTGAAGGCGCGAGGGCGAGGGAGCCATTAGATGGCGAACGTGAAGGGTGCGATACGGTGAAGGCGGCTGAGGTTGTGATTATCACCGGTGTGTCCGGAGCCGGTAAGAGCCAGGCGATCAAGTGCTTGGAAGACATTGGTTTTTTCTGCATCGATAACCTCCCGACCACATTAATCCCCACCTTCGTCCGGCTCTGCACGCAATCGGAGCATGCGATTGAGCGGGTTGCCCTTGTCATCGACGTTCGGGAAGGCGAGTTCCTGACCCCGCTGTTCGATATCCTGAGGACGCTTCGGGCTGAAGGGCATGTCGTCAAGATCGTGTTCCTGGATGCAAGCAATGAGGTGCTTGTGCGACGTTTCAGCGAGAGCCGACGCCCCCACCCCCTTGCGGCCGGACAGTCGGCTCTGGCAGGGATCACGACGGAGCGACAGATGCTGATTCGCATCCGGGGCGAGGCCGATCTCATTATTGATACGAGTACGCTGACCATTCATGAGCTGAAGCGATTTCTCTCGCAGGCATTCATGATAGAGCGACCTATGGCCAAGATCGCCCTCTCCCTGGTTTCTTTTGGCTATAAGTATGGGCTGCCGTTCGACGCCGATGTGGTCTTTGATACCCGGTTCCTACCCAGCCCTCATTTTATCGATGACCTGCGGCCGCTGACCGGCCTCGATGCTCAGATCGGTGAGTTTCTCATGCGGGTCTCGGTGACCAAGCCTTATCTTGAACGTCTCATGGCGTTGCTCGACTTCGTGATCCCTCTCTGCGAGGAGGAAGGTCGAGCCTATCTGACCATCGCACTCGGTTGCACCGGCGGGCATCACCGTTCGGTCTTCTTCGTAGAACAGCTCGCCGGCCATTTTCGAGAATGTGGCTATCAGGTCAACGTCCGGCACCGTGACATCGAAAGGACCTGACCATGCACTCATCGCGTGCAAGGGTAGGGGAGCGCGTATAGGCGACGCAAGATCCCTGGGCCGGCTTCTGAGGATGGGTGCTTCTGCCGGTGCTACCAACATGGGGGTCGACGAAGCGCTTGCGACTCTGTGCCGGGACAGCGCAACGCTGCGCTTTTACGCTTGGGAGGCGCCGACGCTTTCCATCGGTTACGCGCAGCGGAGCGACGAGATCGACCTGGCGGCTTGTCGCAAGTCCACCGTGCATCTGGTACGACGTCCTACGGGCGGTCGAGCAGTGCTGCACCGGCAGGACCTGACGTACAGCCTGATCCTGCCGTTACGCCCCCCTTGGACGAAGATCTCGATTACAGAGAGTTGCCGCCGGATCAACATATGCCTGCTCCGAGGCCTTGAACTGCTCGGTCTGGAGGTGAGTGTCGGGCTCCGCTCCAGACAGACTGACGGAGCGCTGTCCCCGTTCTGCTTTCCGGCCATCTCGCAGCATGAACTCTTAGTGGGCGGAAAAAAGGTCATCGGTTCGGCGCAGCGACGATTTCCCGCAGCGCTTCTCCAACAGGGGAGCATCCTATTGGATTTCGACCCTGCCGGCATCCTTGATCTCCTATGCCCTGACGAGCGGACCGCAGCGGCTGGCGCTCTCGGAACAGTGGGCTCGCTGCGTGAAGCGCTGGGACGGCTGCCCAATCGTTTGCAAGTGGAGACGGCCATTCGGGACGGATTCGCCGAAGAGATGGGGGTTGAATTCGTGGAAGGCGAGCTTGAGCCGGAGGAGTGCAGGCTGTCTATGGAGTTAGCCGCTACCCGCTATGGCTCAGAGAACTGGACGTTCCGTCGCTGATCGTGTGTGGGATCGACCTTGACAGCTTCCTTCAGCGTTTGCTACGGTACGTTTGTCACGGTATGACGTCGCTGCTGGGGTATCGACCCACCACGGGGGAGCCGGTGGTCAGCATTGAAAAGTGGGGGCCATGAAGAAGGTGATGGTGCGAGTCTGGGCAGCTCCACAGGAAGAGAATAGTGGTTGAGCACGGTAGACGCGATCAAGAAGAGTCGATGCAAATCGCGCGAGATGTCAAAGGGTCAGGAGTCTACATGAACCTGCCCAACAAACTCACGCTCGGTAGAATCTTCCTGGTTCCCTTTATCATCGTCTTCCTGGTCGTGGGAGAGAAGGTTCCAAATTACACCGCAGGAGCCATTTTTCTTGCTGCGGTGCTGACCGACTGGCTGGATGGCCGGATTGCTCGGAACACCAGGCAGGTGACCGCACTGGGCAAGTTGCTCGACCCGATTGCCGATAAGCTGCTCATTTCAACCGCCCTGATTGCGCTGGTGCAGGTGGGCCGCGCGCCGGCCTGGATGGTTGTCCTGATTGTCGGCCGTGAGCTGGCTATTACCGGGCTCAGGACGGTCGCCGCCTCGCAGAGCATCATCATCCATGCAAGCGACTTTGGAAAGTACAAGATGCTGGCTGAGGTGGCGGCGGTGACCTTTCTGATCCTCGATTGGCCCCCGCAGTGGGATTTCATAGTCGCCTCGTCTCTGGGTTTTCTATGCTTGTGGGTCGCGGTTGTGTTGAGCATCGCCTCGGGTATCGACTACTTCTTCAGGTTCTGGAAGGTGATCGACCTGAGCCGATGAACCGTTACGTATCCGGAGGGCAATGAGCGTAAGCGTGTGGCTTGTTCCGGTGGGCTACCTCGCCGGTTCCATCCCGTTCGGTCTCCTAATCGCCAGAGTCATGACGGGAGTAGATGTACGGAAGACCGGCAGCGGCAACATCGGCGCCACCAATGTCCTTCGTGTCGTGGGTTCGAGGGCCGGCGCGCTTACCCTTGCCCTGGACGCGCTGAAAGGGTGGGCGCCTGTCGCCTTGAGTCAGCTCCTTGGCTCGCCGGAGATGCTCGTTGCCGCAGTGGGACTGGCGGCATTTCTCGGTCATCTGTACCCGCTCTTTCTCGGCTTTCGCGGAGGGAAGGGAGTTGCCACCGCCTTGGGGGTGCTGCTTGCGCTGTTTGCGAAGATCGCGCTGCTGATTGTGGGCGTTTGGTTGTTGATTGCCGCGCTCTTTCGCTATTCGTCTCTCGCCGCCCTCGTGACCGCCGTCGCGGCCCCCTTTCTTGTCTGGGCCCTTGATGGCCGACCGCCCTATGTGGGGCTGACGATTATTATCTGCGGCCTTATCCTTATTCGACATCGGAAAAATATGGAACGTCTCATGACGGGGCACGAGGGAAAGATCGGAAAAAACCTGCAGGGAGCGGATCTGTCGCGGCACGATCGGCTTGCCTCGTAGGAGCGAGACCATGCCTCTCATCGTTCAAAAATACGGCGGTAGCTCCGTCGCGGATGTGGAGCGGATCCAAAATGTAGCCCGCCGGGTGGTGGAGGCGAAGGTCCAGGGACACGACTTGGTCGTGGTGGTGTCGGCCATGGCCGGAGAGACGGACCGCCTGCTGGGCCTTGCCGCGAAGGTCTCCGACATGCCGGATGAACGGGAGCTTGACGTCATCGTGGCCACCGGGGAGCAGATCTCGATCGGTCTTCTGTCGCTGGCCATCCAACAGCAGGGGTACAAGGCCCGCTCGTTTACCGGTGCCCAAGTGAAGATTCAAACCGATACCGCCCATACCAAGGCCAGGATTGTCAGTGTCGAGGTTGATCGGGCACAACAGGCGCTGCGGGAGGGGGCCATCGTCATCGTCGCCGGGTTCCAGGGGGTGACGGCGGAAGAGGACGTAACAACGCTGGGGCGCGGCGGATCGGATCTGACGGCTGTTGCTATGGCGGCGGCATTGAAGGCCGATCTCTGCGAGATCTATACCGATGTGGAAGGAATCTACACGGCAGACCCGAATATTGTTCCGGAGGCCAGGAAGCTCGGAAAGATCTCCTATGACGAGATGCTCGAGCTGGCCAGCTTGGGGGCAAAGGTGCTTCAAGCCCGGTCGGTGGAATATGCCAAGAATTACGTCGTGCCGGTTCACGTCCGTTCCAGTTTCAATACCAATCAGGGGACACTGGTGGTCCAGGAGGATGCGGAGATGGAGAGGGTGGTGGTCTCGGGGATCGCCTACGATAAGAACGAGGCGAAGATCACCGTATTGCACGTAGCGGATCGACCGGGAATCGCAGCGAAGCTGTTCGGCCGGGTGGCTGAGGCCAATATTGTGGTGGACATGATTGTCCAGAACATCAGCCAGGATGGGACCACCGATATCTCGTTTACGGTCCCGAAATCGGACTTCTCCAAGGCGATGTCGCTCGTGAACGGGCTGGCCAAGGAGATCGGCGCCCAGCAGGTCATGGGTGACGACAGGATCGCCAAGGTTTCCATCGTGGGGGTGGGGATGCGGACTCACTCCGGGGTGGCTGCGAAGATGTTTGAGGCGCTGTCACGCGAGAACATTAACATTCTGATGATCAGTACCTCCGAGATCAAAGTCTCCTGTGTGATCGATGCGAAATATGGAGAGCTGGCCGTCCGGATTCTGCATGAGGCCTTCGGCCTGGCTGAGCGCAAGGTGGCCGAGGAGCGCGTGTGAACTGGGTATATACCAGGCGCGAGGCGATCGCCGCCGGTCTCTTTGGCGTCGCTGTCGCCGGCATCGTGTGGGGCCCGATCATCCTTCGTCCGTTCAGCTATCCGGACGCCGTCGATCTCCGAGCACTCCGCATCCCTGAAGATCGGCTCGCTGCGCACACTCGCCTGCCGTCGCCACGGGTCAGGGTCGCAAAGGCCAGACCGAGCAGCCGGGTGGACATTAACCATGCGGATGCCGCAGCGCTTCAGACGCTGCCGGGGATTGGCCCGACGCTGGCTCAGCGGATCATCGCCCATCGGAAGGCCTCTGGCCCGTTCGCCGATGCTCGTGGGCTGATGGAGGTCGATGGGATCGGTCCGAAGCGATTTGACAAGATTGAGTCTTGGGTTGAGGCCCGTTGAGCGATGAGCTATCGCGTTCGCCTGGAGATGTTTGAGGGCCCCCTGGATCTCTTACTGTATCTGATTCAGGTCAACGAGATCGACATCTACGACATCCCCATTGCTAAAATTACCCAGGAATATCTGGGATGCCTGGCTGGAATGGAGGAGTTGGATCTGGAGGTCGCGGGAGAGTTCTTGGTGCTGGCCGCTACGCTGATCCATATCAAATCGAAGATGCTCATCCCGGTTGAGGAAGCGGCAGCGGAGGGGCTGCCTGCGGAAGACCCTCGGCAGGAGTTAGTAGAACGCCTTCTGGAATACAAACGATTCAAGGAGGCGGCCATGACGTTCGAGGAGCTGGAGGCGGGTCAGTCGCTCCTGTATGCGAGGCCTGCCGATCCTGCGATTCCGATTGCCGATGGCCCACTGGAAGTCAGCCTCTCCGCGCTGTTTCGCGCATTC
>JAGWRQ010000122.1 GCA_028869615.1 Candidatus Methylomirabilota bacterium
CGCGTTCAAGGGCATGAAGGGTTCCACCTATTTTGTAACGAATACAACAACGCGAAGAGTTGCCCCTTCCTGTGGCTGGCTCGGGCTGGTCTTTCTGCGTCTTGCTGTCGCCTTTAGCATCCCTTTTATCGCCTCTCAAGCTCGCGCTCTGGAGCCGGCCTTTGGTCAAGCCGCTGAGGAGGCCGCCGCAAAGCTCGCCGAAGCTTTTCCAACCGTTCAAGGGTCAGTGACCGGGGTCGAGAGGGACCGCGTCTTGATCGACTTGGGAGCCAAGCAGGTATATCAGGGGATGGAGTTGCAGGTCTATCGGGAAGGAGACGAGGTCAAACACCCGGTGACCGGTCAGGTTCTGGGGAAGCGGGATAGAAAGCTGGGTCTTCTCCGAGTCGTTGAGGTCAAAGAGAAATTCTCGGAGGCCGCCATTGTCTCCAGAGAGGAAGGGTCCACCATCAGGGCCAGGGATCTGGTCCGGGTCAGTTCAGACCGCCTATTGGTTGGTCTTCCCCTCATCGACGCCGACGGGGTCAAGGAAGCGAATGTCCATTCGGTCACGAAAGATTTGGCTATTGCGCTGGCCAAGACCGGTCACTTTATCGTGATCGAGGATCCTCTCCTGAGGGCGGCCCTGGGGGGGGAGCATTCCTCGCGGGTGGAATCATTCGGTGATCCCTCAACCCTGAAGCTGCTGGCGGAAAAGACTCATATTCAACTGCTGGTTCTGGGTAAACTCAGCCCTGGTCACCAGGGACTGTTCCTGAATCTGCAGGTGATGTCGGTCTTCACCGGCGCGCCGTTGACCGTTGCAAGCGTCGAGGTGACGGAACGAGGGCCGATGGTGATGGCCGCCCCCTCACTCCCGTCAAGGTCGACTCTCCGACCCAGCTCAGGGCAGGCAGCCTCAACAGCGTCACGGCCCTCCTTCATTCAGGCCGAGCGTCAACTCCTAGAGCCTTCGAGGAGTGCCGAGCAACCAAAAGGTTCCCGTTCAGAGGTAGCCTCTTCCCGCAAGAGTCCGGCTACCGAAGGGGCGGTGCGAAAGCCCGGGAGCCCTTCGTTCCTCAACATGGTTGAGAACCCAGCGGCGCGTCCTGATGATAGGAGCTCGCAAGAGTCTATAACGTTTGAGCTGTCCGATCCGCTTCTTGCGCTGGCGGTGGGAGACCTGGACGGAGATCAGCAGCCCGAGATTGTTGGGATGACCTCCTCCGAGGTCATTGTCTATCGGTGGCAGAATCAACGATTAGTCTCAATTGCCAGGGTTAGCAGCCCCCGGTTTATTCGTCACCTGCATCTTGATGTCGGCAATATTAACGGTCAGGGCCACGCCCAGGTTGTTGTCACGGCTTTGTCCGGCAGTCGGAACGATCTTCAGTCGTTTATCCTGGAACTTCAGAGAGGTCAACTCGTTCGGATCGCCGATAAGATGGGCTATTTCCTTCGCGTGGTCACGGGTCCAGGCATTGAGACGCCCGTGCTGGTCGGTCAGCGGATGGGGGAACTTACCGCGTTTGAAGGGCCGATCGTCCGGATAACATGGAACGGCGAGCGGTATGTCGAAGGACAGCCGCTTGCTCTCCCGGTTCAGGTAAAGAACCTCTACGAATTTGCGCCGATCAAGACCGTTGGCGATCAGATCACAGAGGTTGCCGTCATCAGTGAGTACCGGGTCAAGGCGTACGGGAGCGAAGGCAAGCCGTCCTGGGAAGGCAAAGAGGATCTGGGCGAGGTCGATCACCTCGCCTTTTCCTACGTCCCCACATACCGGGCTCTTCAGGCCAAGTATGGGCTGAAGTCGGGAATTCCGATCACGCCTGAAGAGTACGCAGTTGAGCAGGTCCTGCCGCGCCGGATCCTTGTCGAGGCGTCGCCCCTGTGGGGTAACGCCAGGACAGAGCTTTTGACCTTTACGAATCCGAAAAGAGTAGGGATGTTTCGGGTCGAGTCGACCCTTCCCCCCAGTCAGGTTGTGGCGTTTGATCGTCAGGAAGGAGCTTTTGCGCGGGGGTGGGAGACGATCCCTCTTGAGGGGAAGGTGCGTGACGTTGCCGTGGCTGATCTGAACGGCGCCGGCAGGAAAGACCTGATTGTCCTATCGACTGTCAAAGAAAAGGGTCTGGTCGCGTATCTGCAGGATGGATCGCGTGGCATCATCAGCATATTTTCCTTCATCCGATAGGGTGTCGCATTGCAGGGCGTTGATCGATTTGCCCAATCGCGAAGAAACTCGGCATACAGAAAGGAGGGATGAAAAACAGCGCTGCATCTTGCTCGAATGAGTGTATGGATTGCAATGCCTGAAAGTCGGCGTCAGTGAAGTAGAGGTAATACAGGGTATCTCAGAACAGTGCGAGACGATTTACTCGAAGAGAGTTTCTGGGAAGTAACAGGACCGAATGAAGAGGGAGGCATGCAATGAGCGTGAAACGATGTACGTCACTGATCGGGGGTCTGCTGATCCTGGCTGGGAGCCTTGTCGTGACGGCGCCGGTGGCCTCTGCCAACGACGAGTTGTTGAAGCTGCAGAAAGACCACGGCCAATGGGCGAACCAGAGTAGGGACTATGCAGCGACCCGCTACAGCGGTCTGAACCAGATTACGCCTGAGAACGTAAAAAACCTTAAGGTCGCCTGGTCGTTCTCGCTGGGGACCATAAACGGCCAAGAGGGAGGCCCGCTGGTTATCGGCGACACGATGTATGTTCACAGCTCCTATTCTTCAAGCAACTCGCACAACATCTTTGCGCTCGACCTGTCCAAGGAAGGGGCGCCGATCAAGTGGAAGTATGCGGCCAAACACGATCCGCGGGCGGTTCCGGTCGCCTGCTGCGACCTCGTCCATCGAGGTCTCCAATATGCGAATGGCAAGATCCTGTACCAAACGCTGGACGGGATCGTGATTGCCCTCGATGCCAAGACCGGCAAGGAGCTGTGGAAGACTCGGAATGCCGATCCCTCCAAGGGTGAGACCAATACCGGCGCCGGTATGGTGATTCACGACAAATATATCGTCGGCGTTGCCGGAGGCGAATTCGGGGTCCGCGGCTGGGTGGCGGCCTACGACATCAACACCGGCAAGCAGATCTGGAAGGCCCGCAGCGCGGGACCCGATGCGGATCTCATGCTCGCGTCCGACTTCAACGCCGCCAACCCGCATTATGGGCGATTCGGCGAGGGGACCAAGAGCTGGCCTGGCGAGCAGTGGAAAGTGGGCGGTGGCACGACTTGGGGTTACTGGTCGTACGATCCTGATCTGAACCTGTTGTATTACAGCACCGGCAACCCCGGGACCTGGAACCCCGCCCCCCGGAAAGGCGGTGATAACAAGTGGTCGATGACCATCTGGGCCCGCAATCCTGACACCGGGGTGGCCAAGTGGGCCTACCAGATGACCCCGTGGGATAACTGGGACTACGATGGGATCAATGAGTCCGTCCTGACCGAGCAGACGATCGGTGGCAAGAAGCTCAAGGTTCTCACTCACTTCGACAGGAACGGCTTTGTCTACACCCTTGACCGCACCAACGGCACACTCCTCTCAGCCGAGGCGTTCGTCTATGTCAACTGGGCGAAGGGGATTGATCTGAAGACGGGACGGCCGATCGTCAATACTGACAAGTTGACTAAGCAGGGTGAAGATACCAAGAACATCTGCCCCTGCGCGATGGGTGGTAAGAACCAGGTGCCTGTCGCCTACTCCCCGGTAACGAACCTCTTCTACGCTGCCGTCAACAACATGTGCATGAACTATGAAGGGGTTCTGGTTCAGTATACGGCGGGGGCTCCGTACGTGGGCGCCAACGTCCTGATGTTCAACGGCCACGAAGGCAAAGACCAGAACTGGTGGGGCGATGTCATCGCATGGGATGTCGTCAAGGGGAAAAAGGTATGGGACATCAAAGAACAGCAACCCCCATGGAGCGGTCCGGTCGTGACCTCCACGAACGTGGTCTTCTACGGCACGATGGACGGTTGGTTCAAGGCGGTTGATGCCAGAGATGGGAAGCTCTTGTGGAAGCACAAGGTCGGCTCCGGGATCATCGGCAATCCGATGACCTACAAGGGGCCTGACGGCAAGCAGTATGTTGCCGTATACTCCGGGGTTGGCGGATGGTTTGGCGCCACTGTGGCGCTCGATCTTCCGCCGGATGATCCGACTGCCGCGTTGGGCGGGGTGAATGCTGCCTACCTGTCCCATCTGCCCATGGCGACGACCAAGGGCGGGACGCTCTACGTCTTCGGCTTGTAAGCAAGCATGCCTGATGCCGGCGCCGAAGGATTGTATCTTCGGCGCCGGTTTTTTATGCTACAATGTTGGTGTTATCTGATCACCCATGTATCGTGCAAATTACGCGGTTTAAGCTAGAGGAAGTGGCTATGAATCGAAGAATTGCTATTCTCAGCGGATTCGTTGTTGTGATGATGCTGTTTCCCTTTATGGGATGGGCGTGGGGGAGTCACATCACACAACTGAAGGTCTGCGGCGACCCGGATAACCTGCCCTTCTCCAACAAGAAATCGGAAGGGTTTGAGAACAAAATTGCCGAGGTGATCGCCAAGGAATTAGGTGCAGAGCTCACCTACTTTTGGTGGCCACATCAGCGTGGGTTAGTCCGGAGAGCGTTGCGACCCGGACTCTGCGATGTCATGATCTCGATTCCACAGGGTTGGGATCAGGTTCTCTGGACCAAGCCGTATTATCGCTCGGCGTATGTCCTTGTCTATCCTAAGAATCGTGGGTTTCAGATCGGATCGCTCGACGACCCGATTTTGAAGCGTCTCAAGATCGGGGTCTATATCAATACTCCGCCGGCGGAGGCGTTGGCCAGCAGGGATATCAGAGCAAACGTGGTCGGCTACAGCCTCTTTGATGGCTCTACGAGTGAGCGTTCAGATAAGATCGTCCGGGATCTTCTTGCCGGCGAGATCGATGTCGTGATGGATTGGGGACCGATGGCCGGCTATGTTATGAAACGGTTGAACGGAACGTCGCCTCTTGAGGTCGTCATCCTTCAGGGCGGAGAGCCCGGGATTCCCTTCACCTTTGAGTTTTCCATGGGGGTGAGGGAAGGCGATACGGCATTAAAAAAGGATCTTGAGGAGGCGATCAGTAAACGGCGTGCCGAGATCAGGAAGATCCTGGAGGATTATGGTGTGCCTCTTCTACCGCTCCTGGCGCGTGAGCAGTTTCCAAAGGTGGAAGAGAAGCCAGGGGAGGTCTTTTACCATCGTTTCGATCGTGACGATCCCCTTACCTCTTACTAAGATAGGGCGCAAGGGGCAAACCTCACCTACACGAACGAGGACCAGTGATCATGAGACAGAAGAAGTCGCTTGTTGCCACATTAATCCTTACCGTTGTGATGTTGGGATGTGCTCAGAGTCTTACGGCTCAGACCCAGAAAGAGCCGGAGAAGGCAGTAGAATCGGGTCAAACGCCATCCGTTCAACAGCCGAAAGGATCGGAGACCCCTGCACCTGCGGGTCCGCAGAAGCCAAAAAAGCTCAATCCATTCACTGGAAACCCAGATGCGATTAAGGAAGGGCGCCAACTATATCTGCAGACCGGCTGTCCAGGCTGTCATGGCTCAGGCGGCGGCGGCGCGATGGCCGGAGCCACGCCATTCATACGTGACGCCTGGAAGTTTGGTGGTGACGACGAGACGTATTTCAAGGTGATCAAGGGGATTTATCCGGGACAGACAATGCCGGCGGTTTTTGGGGCAAATCTCACAGATGAGCAGGTCTGGAAGATCATTGCCTGGATCCGGTCGATCTATAAAGGCGATCCGGAGAGGATCGTCTGGTAGGACAGGAGACGGGTGGCTTGCAACTTGATCAGGGTCCTGATGATGTACCGTTTGACGGCATTTCTCGGTCCGGCGGATAACCGTATCGCATTGGTCAGACGGATGGTTGTGCCGCTGGCGCTTGCGCTCTCGGTCCTGCCCCTTTTTACCTCACAGGCCTTTGCTCAGGACGACGTTGGTTTTCCGATTCATCCAAAGGCGATTCCTTCTACTATCATTCGTCGGTCCGGAGAAGGGGAAGGGACGCGATGGATTCAGGTCAGCTTCACGACCAATGCACCGTACAAGCAAGTCGTCAGATTCTATCAGGAGAAAGTGGGCAGAGATGCACAAATCTCTCAGATCGATTCTGGAAAACTCCTGAACACCCTGATCCTTCTCAGCCAAAACCCCGCGGATCAGCTCAACATCAATATCAGCAGTGAGCTTGGGAGAAAGGTCACTCAGGTTGAGCTATCCCGGAATTTTGTCCGTCCATAGATGCCACGTGCAATAACGTTTTGCTCTGCTGCCCTTGTGTGAGTGGAATTTGCTAATCATGTGTTAAGGTTTGATTTTTTAGACGAAAAAGTCTAAAAAAGTTCTTGACATCGCGATGCATTGCCTTTATTGTGCAGTTGACTCCGTAGCACGCTTTTGTTGTGCAATTTCGAGAACCGCGAAAGCTGCTGAATGAGGCTTTCGCGGTTTTTGTTTATCGAGGCAT
>JAGWRQ010000123.1 GCA_028869615.1 Candidatus Methylomirabilota bacterium
AGTGCGCGCCTGGTTTTAACCCACGGACGTAGATATGCCAGAAATGAAAGGTCTTATTCACGAAGGGATCGAGCAGGATAACCTGAAACGGTTCGGGCGCATCATGTCGCTCGAATAACAGCAGTTCGACGCCGGTCGCGTTCTCCGAAAACAGCGAGAAATTCACGCCGTCTTGATCGGGGATCGCCCCAAGCGGATGAGGCGAGCCTTTCTCGGCCTGAAATACCGGCTTAGAATCGGCAGGAGCCATCGTGACCTCTTTCACCTCCTGCTCAATATTACTCCTTTGTGGTCACAATCACCTTGCGAGGATCTCTTAGAGCTATGTGGCCACGAAAACCTTCACCTCACCCGCCGCGTCATCCCCGAGGCTCATGCCTTAAATGCCCCGGTGTCCACCCACTCGTTTTTGAGGAGTGACCACCAATCGACGGCCAGCCCATTCAATACATAATCGTAGGGGAGCCAGCCATAGCCATGGTCCCCCCATCCTGTCCCCCAAGAGTTCCGGATCAGCAGCGCCCCGGTCGTCTGTGCGGCGCCGGGATTCGTATTCTTGATCTTGAGCGCGTTATCGTACCCCACAGCTACGATGGCATGCCCGCCCGCCACCTTTTCTCCGGGGGTAGGGTAGGGGATCTTACCGCTCCCGGCCGCCTGGGAGATGGAGATATAGACCGTGAAGCCAAATATCGACGGCAGCCCACCCGCCAGATTGGTCTTGATCCGGGCAAGAAGGGTCGGTTTGCTGGTGCTGGGAGGATCGAGCCGGTAGTACGACATCGCCTGATAGTTCTGGGCAAAGGCATAGCAGAAGGCCGTCGGCTCCTTATCAAAATCGGCAATGGTATACGACCAATACTCCTCGGGCGGGACGCCGAACAGCACCAAGGCCCCCATTGTAGTCCGGAGGAAGGCGCCTGTGTCACCCGTCACATGCATCAGGTCCCTGGTCGCCTTATACAGAAAGAGCCGGGAAGCGTCGAGGTGGCGTCCGAAGGCCCGGCGCTCAAAATACTCCACCACCCCCACCCCGGCATTCGCCGTGCAGGAGCCCAGGGCACCTTGATCCTCGATAGGGGAGCACCAGGCCCGAAGATCAACAGACGTGGGTAGCGTCTTCAGAGGCGCCGCCACACCTACCTTTTTCAGCATCGACTTCACCGAGTCACGCTGCCCCAGTGCTTTCAGTTGGGTGGGCAGTTCATCCAGCTCGACCGTATGATCGCGAAAATCTGGATAGTCCGGCAACCATCCCATGCCCCGCTGTTCATGCATCTCAGCCATCTGTTCGCCTCCTGTACATTAATGTGGTTGATTTACAAAATGAATTGAGGGTAAGCGCACGCGCTGTGGTGACATCCCCTCCCTCTTTCTCTTCAACAACGAGTCTCAATGAATCGCCAGCTCCGTGAGGGTGGTGAATCAGTTACTGTCTCCCATCCTGACCGAACGTAATCCCCCAGGGGACACACCGTCAATACGCGTTTTGGCGTACATGGTCCCACACCAACCAGCCGGTGTCCGTCACTCAAGTCAGAGGCGCTGTCAGCCATAGCGGCCAGTATCGGACTAGTGCGCGGCTCGCGCGAGGCTGAGAGCCGCTGAATGCTTGCCAAGAGATCGTCGATATCCGAAGCGAACACAGGGATGAAGCCGTTTTGTTCCAAGGCGGCTTTCAGGAAGCCCAGTATGTGGGGATTATCCTCGACGATCAAAATCCGTGGTTTTGTCATTGGAAACCTCCGTGTCTCCAATCAAACGATTCGGAAAGAGCGTACGGGTGATGATCCTCTCCGCCCAATGCTCGGATCCTTGGGGGGAGAGAGGAGAATGGGACAGCGCCATATCGAGCCATACCGATCAGTCTTGGGACTGAACGGGCTGAACCGTACGCAATCCACAGGCCATCAACACGGCGTTGGTCGAAAAAACCTCAAATCTCCATGTAGTCAGGGAGTTATGAGATTCACGCACAGCCCATCTCGACCGGACGAGTCCTGTATTGATATGATTTTTGATATGCAGGTGTGTAAAAAGGTAAAAAGAGCAGATGCCGCTCAAAATCCCCCGCCCGATCGTCAAGAGGATGCTGAAACTGAGATGCTATGTTTGCGCCTTGGGCAGCTTCTCGTACTCACGCTGCAGGAGCTTCATGTCCTCCCATACGGTCTTCTTCTCGTGAGGGTTGCGAAGCAGGTATGCGGGATGGAAGGTAGGCAGGATGGGAATCCCCTGATAGCTGTGAAAGCGGCCCCGGAGCTTCGAGATCGGTTCTTTGGTTCGCAGGAGGGTCTGAGCCGCAAAGGTGCCCAGCGCGCAAATCAATTTCGGCTTGATGGCTTGAAGCTGCGCGATCAAGAAGGGTTCGCACGCGGCGATCTCATCCGGTTCCGGGTTTCGATTCCCCGGCGGTCGGCATTTGATGATGTTGCAGATGTAGACCTGCTCGCGGGTCAGCTTCATCGCCTCAATAATCCGGGTCAGCAACTGGCCCGCTTTGCCCACGAACGGCTCTCCCTGCTGGTCTTCGTCCGCTCCCGGGGCCTCCCCCACAAAGGTGAGCCAGGCCTTCGGATCCCCGACCCCAAAGACGATAGTCTTCCGACCTTGATGCAGCTTGCACCGCGTGCACTCCCCCAGCGTCTGCCGCACATGAGCGAGGGTCAGGGATGGCTCAGAAAGCCTCACTAGGCGCTCAGGCCACGCGACGTGCAGGCGTTCCACCCCCATGAGTTGCTGCCGGCGCATGTGAGCGCGCGTCTGGCCGATCAGTTCGCGGAGTTCGTCCATCTGAGATATACCCTCAACCCTCAACCCTGCCCCCTTGTTTTTCGTGCCGCAGGCTAACCACGCGGTCGAGGATCCGACGCGCCACCTCGCGCTTTGGCAGCAGTGGAAGCGCGTCCACCCCTCCTTCCGGATCGAGGAGGACCACCTGATTGGTCTCGCTCTCGAAGCCGCCTTCCGCTTGGCTCACGTCGTTGGCCACGATCAGGTCAAGGTTCTTCTTCTTGAGCTTTTGTTCCGCCCGTCGCACGACATCGCTGGTCTCAGCCGCGAATCCGACGATAATCCGCGTGCCCTTCTGCGCGCCGATCTCGTGCAGGATGTCCGGATTCGGAACCAGTTCCAGCGTCAGGGGCGCATCGCGTTTCGTGAGCTTCGACTCCGCCGGGTGAGCCGGGCGATAGTCGCTCACCGCGGCAGCCTTGATCACCACCGTAGCCTCAGCCAGCCGATCCAGTGCCGCTGCGCGCATCTGCAGGGCCGTCTCGACTCGGATAATCTCAACGCCTTGAGGGGGCGTCAAGTCGGATGGGCCGCTCACCAGTATAGTTTTGGCGCCCCGAGCTACCGCCTCCTCAGCCAGGGCATACCCCATTTTACCGGAGGCGCGGGTACTCAGGAAGCGGACCGGATCGAGCCGCTCACGCGTCGGGCCGGCAGTGATCAGGACCACTTCACCGCTCAGGTCACTTTTCGGGCAGAGCAGCTCGGTCACGGTTTGCATGATGTCGGCAATCTCGGCCAGCCGGCCGGGCCCCCACACCCCAGAAGCCAACTCTCCCGTCGCGGGCCCCACCACGCGCACGCCCCAAGTCCGCAGCCGCGTCAGATTCGCTTGCACGGCGGGGTGGCGATACATGGCCGCGTCCATGGCGGGCGCCAGAACAATCGGCCGCGTGCAGGCTAGAAAGAGGGCGCTTAGCAGATCGTCGGCACGTCCCTGGGCAAACTTGGCGATGCTGTCGGCGGTGGCCGGAGCGACCAGGAACAGGTCAGCCCCGTGAGGAGCGGCGACATGGCGGATTGTCGCTTCGTCATCCCGGGCGAAGAGATCGGTCATGACCTCTTGCCGCGAGAGGGTGGCAAAGGTCAGGGGCGCGACAAACCGCTGCGCCGATTCGGTCATGGCAACAAGGACGGAAGCTCCCGCCTTGGTGAGCTCCCGCAAGAGTTCCACGGCCTTATAGGCGGCGATACTCCCGGTCACGCCCAGGATAATCTTTTTTCCCGTCAGTGTCATCTGTCCACCACACACCCCATACCCCACATCCTACACCCCGCCTTTGTCTGCGCTGTATTGCGTGCGGTAGCGGTAATAGCTTCCAAGGACCCGCTTTACATACGCTTTTGTCTCTGCGAACGGGATCTCTTCAATGAACTCGTCATCAGCGCGATCTCCAAGCCGTCCTATCCAGCGGCGCACCTGGTTTGGCCCGGCATTGTAGGCGGCTAACGCTTTGGCCCAGTTGCCCTTGAACTCCTCGATCATCATCGCCAGGTATTGAGTGCCGAGCGCAATATTATTAGCCGGCGCGTCGAGCTTCGTCGGATCCCCAGAGTTGCCGGCCGCGCGGACCAGGTGATTGGCGGTTATGGGGAGTAGTTGCATGAGCCCAACAGCCCCGGAAGGCGACACGACCCGTTCGCCAAACGCGCTCTCCTCTCGAATCAGCGCCACCACCAGATACGGATCAAGGGCATAACGCGCGCTCTGCTCCTGGACCGGCCCCCAGTAGCCGAGCGGATAGAGGAACTCCCAATACCTCGGCACCGGCTCCGCGGGCCGAGTCTGCGCGTATAGTGGGCGAAGGAGGTGCTTCGCAATCCATACACTCTTTTCGAGATCACCCAAGTCGAGCAATGTGCTACAGGCCTCATATAAGACCCCGCGGTCGTCAGCGTACCGCCCTGCGAGGGCTCGGAACTCCTCCGATGCTTCCTCCCGCAGCTTCAGCTCCTTGAGTAGTCTGGCTCTTGCGGTTTCTGAAGAACAGGGGGTAGGGTTGAGGGTGCAGGGTGAGAGCGCTCCTGACCCCTGACCCCTGACCCCTGACCGCTGATCCATGATAACGGGAGAGGTCTGCGCAGCCTTTCGGTCCAGTGTCCTGAGGCGGCGACGCGTCTGTTCGGCGTAATAGTCTTCGTCGCTGTGGGCACTGAGCAACCTCCGGTACGCCTTGACTGCCTTGCCCCACTTTTTCAGACTTTCAAAAACCCGTCCCTGCCAGTAGAGGGCTTTCGCCTGAAACCGCGAATCCGACGCGCCCCTCGCGTGCAGTCGTCGCAGATCAGCAAGCGCCTGCGTGAACGCCGACTGCCGGTAATGGATCCAGGCTCGAGTCCAGAGGGCGGCGTCGGCGAATCGACTCGACGGGTGATCCTTGAGGAGTCGATTGAGAGCTTGGATTGCCTGCTTCGGTTTACCGTCGTCGCTATGCTGGAGCGCCAGCAGGTAGAGCGACTCAACGGTAAAGGGGCTGTTCGGATAGGCGTCGATCAGTCGGGCCCACGTGGTGATAGCCTGTTCGCGGTCGTCAAGTCTGGCATAGCTTCGTCCGATCCAGTACAGCGCTTCCGCCGAGTGAAAGGAATGGTCCTGATCCAGGGGCGACAGGAGGCTGATGGCTTGACGGTAATCCCGGCGTTGAAAGTGGCTGATGCCGCTCCACAGCCTTGCGCGTGTGGCAAGGCGTGCGTCATCGCTCAAGAAGGGCGCAAACGCGGTAATTGCCTGGGCGTACTGGCCGCTGCGGTACAGGCTGAGTGCCCGTTCGAACTGCTCGTCTGCGGTAAAGGGTGGTACGTCCGCCATCGAGGTCAGGAGTTCGCCGGCTCGCGCGGCCTCCCTGGTCCCCGGCCACTTGAGCCACAACTCGCGTAACAGTGCTCCGGCCTCCTGTCGTTTGTCCGCCTTGACGGCGATCCCCGCCAGCGCGAGTCGCGCCTCTCGCTGCCTCGCCTCGCTCGAGGCGCGAGACAGGTAATCCCGGTACGCCTCTTCAGCCTGCGTGAGCTGATTCGCGTCGAGATAGAGCCGCGCGCGCTCTTGTCGGGCTCGCTCGGCGAGCAGGCTCTTCGGGTACTCGTCAAGTAAACGCGACAGCATCGCCAGCGCCCGAGAGTTCAGGCCCAGGGTCTGATAGGCGGACGCGGCATAATACAGGGCATAGTCACCCAGCAACGGCACTTGCGTTGCGACCGCCTCCAATGTGTCGGCAGCCTCCTGCCACTGCTTCTGTCTGTACAGCACCACACCCAGCAGGAAGTGAGCCTCGTGCGACCTGGAAAAGCCGTCACGGCGGCGTAGATCGTCGAGGAGGGGTGCTGCGCCCTGGTCATCATTGGTCTCGATGCGCTTGAGCGCCTCCTGCCATAACGGTTCCGTCGGCGCTTCCGAGGAGGCATCGGCGTATAGCGGCGCCAACAACATGAGGACACAGACGAAAGCGACCATCATCGGGCGGGGTATAGGGTGTAGGGTACAGACTTCCACCCTACACCTTGTTTGAAAGGCCGAGTTCGGTCAGCGCGGCCAGGCTCGTATCATAGGGGGGCCGGACAACTCCCCGATCGGTAATAAGGGCGGTGATGTAGCGATGCGGCGTCACATCAAAGACAGGATTTCTCGCCCTGACCCCCATCGGCGCGGTCCGGACGCCTGCCCAC
>JAGWRQ010000124.1 GCA_028869615.1 Candidatus Methylomirabilota bacterium
TTTGGTGAACAACTTGCTCGAGATGACGCGCGTCGAGTCCGGAACCCTCCAGGTTCGCAAGGAGTGGCATGTACTGGAGGAGGTCGTCGGTGCCGCGCTGGGCCGTCTGGCCAAGCTCTTGCGCGACCGACCCGTGACCACTTCATTACTGGCTGACCTGCCCCTCGTTCCGATCGACGACGTCCTGATCGAGCAGGTGCTGATCAATCTGCTGGACAACGCCGTCAAGCATACCCCTGATGGCGGCCTTCTCGAGATCACGGCGTGGGCGCACGATGGAACGGTCACCGTGGAGGTGGCAGACCGAGGTCCAGGCCTGCCCCCCGGCGACGAGGAGCGCGTGTTTGAGAAATTTTATCGGGGACCCGGCCTCACCTCGCGCGGTTCCGGTCTCGGGCTGGCGATCTGTCGGGGCATCGTAGAGGCGCATGGCGGTCGCATCTGGGCCGAGAACCGACCGGGAGGCGGCGTGTCGTTCCGCTTCATCATCCCGCTCACTGGGACACCCCCAGACGTGGAGGGAATCGATGCCTGATGTTCCGGACAGTCCGGCGATAGCGGCTCAAGAGGAAGGACCGGATGCTCAGACGAGCGGACCGATCGTCGTGCTGATCGAGGACGAACGACCGATTCGCCGCTTCCTCCGCGCTTCCCTGACTGGTCAAGGGTACCGACTCGTTGAGGCAGCCACAGGCGGGGAGGGATTGGCGGAAGCGGCTAGGCGACAACCTGACATCGTCATCCTTGACCTTGGTTTGCCTGATATCGACGGCCTCGATGTTATCCGCCGGCTCCGCGAGTGGACCGCTGTACCGATCATTGTCCTTTCGGCGCGCGGGCAGGAACGCGACAAGATCGCTGCGCTGGATGCGGGTGCGGACGACTACGTGAGCAAGCCGTTTGGGGTGGGCGAGTTGCTGGCGCGCATGCGGGTCGTCCTGCGGCATGCGGCGCGTAACTCGACAGAAACTGCCGAGTCAACGTTCTGCGTGGGCGACCTTCACGTGGATCTGGCGCTCAGGCGAATTACGATTGCGGGGAGCGAGGTCCACCTGACTCCCATCGAGTACAGGTTGCTGACGATGCTCATTCGCTATGCGGGAAAGGTGGTAACCCAGCAGCAATTGCTGAAGGAGATCTGGGGCCCCCAGTCTACCGAGCAGGCGCACTACCTCCGGGTCTACGTTGCCCAGCTCAGACGGAAGCTTGAAGCCGATCCGGCGCGCCCGCGCTATCTGCTGACCGAGCCCGGCGTGGGCTACCGCTTGACATCGGAATAACCGCAGGAGGCTAATCCCGCTCGTTGTCCAGGCCACCCAGCGCCAGCGCCGCGAAGGTCTCGGCGAGCCCTGCCGTCACCCGGGTGAACGCCGGATACGCCAGCTTCTCTGGCGTGTCTTGGCTCGTATGGTAGTAGGGGTAGCGGTAGAAAGCCGTGTCGGTGACCATCAAGGCGCGGTAGCCTTGCCGCCAGAACGACCAGTGATCGCTCCAGGCGACCCCAGGGATAAAGCGGAAGGTCGCCACATGCTCGAGCGGAAAGTCGGAGTTGCGGCGGAAGGTTTGCGCTGCGCGGTACATCAGGGCGCGGGAGCGGAAGTCGGAAACAAAGCTGATAAAGTTGGCCCGGTTCGGGTAGAAGAAGCCGAACAGGGGTGGGTAGTGCTGGCTGCCGCGTTCATCTCTGTAGCAGCCCATCGTTTCCAGCGAGACCATCAAGCGAATGGCATCGCCGCGGGCGCGCGCGGCCTTGGCATAGACGACGCTCCCCTGCCGCCGTGTCAAGAAGAACGGCGGCTCCTCATTGACGAAGGCGACGAAGCGCACCGTCAGCGCCGGCACGATGTCGGCGAACAGTCGGGACAGCTCCAGCAGGGCGGCGACACCACTGGCGTTATCATTGGCGCCCGGGCTCCCCATCACCGAATCGTAGTGGGCGCCGATGAGCAGAATCTCAGCCGGCCGGGCGTTCCCCGGCCGCGTGACCTCCAGGTTGGCCCACTGCGTGCCGGAGAGGCCGTACCAGTGCGGGATTACCTGATAGCCCTGGCGGCGCCACTCTGCCTCGATGTAGTCGGCGGCCGCGCGCAGCGCCTCCGGCCGGGATACGTTGCGCTCGCCGATCTGACCCGCGAGGTGTTCGACATGGGCCCGAAGGCGCTGAGCGAAGACGTCCTGTGTGATGCGTGCGGTCTTAGGGGCTGGTTTCGGCGTTGGCGACATGGTATCATCCAGCGATGTCAGATCGCGCTGGTCCCGATCCTGATCGATATGGGCTTGTCGTGGCGATGCTTCATTCTTGAATCATTGTACAACAGCGGGTGGGCTATTCTCATGTTAGACTTTCAAAAGAAAGGGGGAGGACATGAGGCAGGCTGCTGCACTGGTTTTAGCATTGCTGCTTATTGGGCACAGCACGGCAAGCTGGGCGGCGTCAGAGGCAGAAGAAAGTACGCTGTCGCAAATCGGGGCAGGGGTGGGAAGTACAATAGGGACGGTGATCTATTTTCCGTTCAAGGCGGCCTTCTGCATTGTAGGCGGGGTGACAAGCGGCTTTACCGTGATCTTTGCAGGGCCTGAGAACGCCGGCAAGGTAGCCAGAACCGCCTGTCGTGGGACCTGGGTCATCACGCCGGACGTTGTCAAGGGGAAGGAGTCGGTGAAGTTTGCGGGTGATCCCTCTCCTTCCGAGAAGGCTCCGACCGCGAAATAGTGGAGAGACCGCCACCGTCCTCGACTCGACTATTCATGCCGAATAATTCCTCATCCTGGTCGGAATTGACCTAGTCATCTATCCACTTGTGTTTGTGCTCTCTTCCGTGACCGGCCCATGGCGGTGGACCACCGCCCTTGACCTTCTTCATGTGACCAGGCGGAACCTTGTAGTAGGCTACCGGCACGGCGAGGACGGGCTGAGGGACGCGCTCCACGGCGACGAAGTTCCACGGCCCGTTGTAGGTCGTCGCCATGAACCATGCGCCGTTGTGGTGACTGTAGTATCGCCCGCCGTACGCGAAGAAATTTACGCTCACGCTCGGCGCATAGTAGACCGGCGTCCCTGGCACAACGACAAGCGGCGGCGGCGCCCCGACGTTGATGCCGATGCTGAAATTGTCCGCTTGGATCGGGACCGGCATCACCATCAGGCGCAAGGTGGCTGTTACGATGCTGACAACGATAGCACGCGTACGGTTCATCCCAAATGCCCTCCTCTGATATCCGGCCGCAGGAGTTGCAGCCGAGAAATATGCAGACCTTTTGAGAGAAACTGCCCCCTTGACGCCTTCAGGAAAACGCATACACGGTGCCAAAATCCCCATCCACGTAACACCTTGATTTTGCGAGCATCTCTCCCTGACGCTGGTTCCAGTCGTAGCGTGGAACCGGTTAAATCTTCCAAAGGTATGTAATTGCTGAAATAGCAGGGCAGATTCAGGGCTGACCTGTAACCTTCCAAACTCCCCCGCTGTGCGACTGAACTTTCCCCTTGGAGAAACGCGGCAAGCGTGCTATAATGACTTGAAATTGCAGCAGCAAGATCGATCGAGGCCGTGACGCGGCTCGATCCAGTGTCGAGCTGGGACCTTCAGAGCCTGCACGGCGACTTCTCCGGTGATCCCGCCGTTAGCCCCACTCAATCCGACCGGACAAACAACGCGGGTGTGCTTTGCCTATCAATGGACAGGCGCGCCCAAAAGCAGCATTAGGAGGATTATGTCGTTTTCGTCATTCTCACTCAACGCGAACCTATTGAAAGCCGTCCAGAACATGGGGTTTGATCGCCCCACGCCGATCCAGCGCCTCGCCGTCCCGCCCCTTCTGGAGGGCCGGGACGTCATGGCCAGCGCCGTGACAGGGAGCGGCAAGACGGCGGCGTTCCTGCTGCCTATCCTCCACCGCCTTATGGAGAAGCCCAGGGGAACCACGAGGGCGCTGATCCTGGCGCCTACCCGGGAGTTGGCAGCGCAGATTTCGGAGCACCTCCATGATCTCGCGGCGCACACGCCCCTGAAGGGGGCCGCAGTCTACGGGGGCGTCTCCATGGGGCCCCAGGAAGCGGCGTTTCGCCGAGGCGTGGACGTCCTGATCGCCACCCCAGGCCGGCTCCTCGACCACTGCCAGTACCCGTACGCGCGCCTCCACGGCATCGAGCACCTAGTGCTCGATGAGGCGGACCGGATGCTGGACATGGGCTTTCTGCCCGACATCCGCCGCATCCTCCACCACGTCCCCAAGCAACGGCAGACGCTACTATTTTCGGCCACTCTGCCGGCGCCGATCGTGGAGCTCGCCAAGGACATGCTGCAGAACCCGGTCTCTCTGAATATCGAGCGGAAATCTGCGCCGGCGGCGGGGATCACCCATGTAGCCTACCCCGTCCCGCATGAGCTGAAGTCCGCCCTCTTCCTGGAACTGGTAAAGAACAGCCCGTCCAAGCACGTGCTGGCTTTTACCCGAACCAAGCACCGGGCCAACCGGCTTGCCGACTTCCTCGAAAAGCACGGCGTCACCTGCGAAAGGATCCACGGAAACCGCAGCCAGGCGCAGAGGACCGACGCCCTGGCCAGCTTCAAGAAGGGACGGTGTCGCGTCCTGGTCGCGACGGACGTCGCTGCCCGCGGCATCGACGTGGAGGCGTTGGGTCTCGTCGTGAATTTCGACGTCCCGCAACTCTCAGAGGACTACATCCATCGGGTCGGGCGCACGGGACGGGTGAACGCCACGGGCGATGCCTACACCCTCGTCTCGCCGAACGAAGAGGAGAATCTCCGCGCCATCGAGCGCGCCATCGGCACACGCCTGCCGCGCCAGAAGGTTCCGGGGTTCAATTACGCGCACGCTCCCGCGGAGCGCTTTGAGGTCCCCCTCGCCGAACGCATTGCCGCCATCCGCGCCCGAAAAGCGGAGGAGCGGGTCCGAGCGAAGGCGAATGCGGCGCGTCGCGCCACGCACGGGATCACGGTGGGTCCCGCCGGAAACGGGACAGCAGGGCAGAACCCCAGGAGCAATCGCTCAGCCAGCCCAAGCCGCTGGGCCGGAAAGCCGGTCACAGGGAAGTCCTTCAGCAGACCAGTGAGTGGACGCTTGAACGGGGGGAGGGCCGACTGGCGAAGTAATGGCTCCACCACAGAGCCACGGAGCGCTCGGAGGGCGTAGAATACGTCTATGCGGGCCGGAATGGGCTTCGTAGTCGCTTTTCAGTAAAGGCGTAGCCCAGCCTCACACGGAAGAAGAGATGAGGCAGACCAGGGATGATGTTGTTGTCTGGAGGAGGAATTAGCAGTAACAAGAGCGGGCTGGGAGATCAGGCCCTGAAGCTTGCCGGTGCGGCACATATCACAATATAAAGAACTTACTCTAGTCTTATTCTTTGGTTTTCAAATAAATGCCTTATCAAATCCTATGAGCAACCAGTTCTCTACCGTCCCACAGATCCTCCTAGAAGGCAATGCTTACACATCGCCCTCAGGGCATTAAGCCAACAGCCTTGCCAGAGATCTGTTCTTCTTTGAAGTGAGTAGAAGACTCTGGAAGCCTTCAGCTAAGAACGAATAAGACCGAACATCTCATACGCAACGAGGTCGAACCTTAACGAAGGCTAGACGATCGAGTTATCGTCCTTTCACTCTCCCAATCCGACTCTCGCCTAACGCAAAGAGACAATATAGTATTCATAGGGGCAACAATAACGCCCAGCGTTTGTAGCAAGTTACCCATACCCTTACGTGAATTCGCAGCCGATTCACTCATCCTTGTTCGCCCAATGCCTTTAAGTGCCACTTCAAAAATCGCTCTACGGTTCCCCGCTCTATTGCGCGTGGACAATCCACTGGAATTCGAAATCTCTCACGTATCCGCCGAGCTAAGTCTTCATGCCCATACGGGTACAGCTGCCATTTAAAGATCAGCGTGAACCCTCCTGCCTGCCTGACCTCCTCTATGTAACTCTTGGGGGCCATCCGTACAATGAACAGTGGCTTGATTCCAAACTTCCTACACATTCTCACCTTTGTACGCAATTCATCTGCTGATATATAATCCAACGAATTCTTGATCTCTGTTCCGTATGCGATGCCGTCTCGTTCGAAAACTCGGTCAAGATCGTGCCCGCTCTCATCCCATTGAATTCCTGAGTAGCTCCGTACTTTCTCCGCTGTTGGTAAAAAGCCCACTGTTGCAAACGCCGCCGTAAAGATCGTCTCAGCATGATGCCCCAATCCTCTGCAGAACGACGGCGCTGAGTATTCCAAGATCAACTTCCTCGCAGTCTGCGACCTCCGCTTCCAGTAGCGGTTCCGCGTTGACCAATAGAAACGCACCCTAGTGTAGTGAGTCATAAATAACTTGACATATATCTACGCTATAAGCTATCCTATGAGACATGAGAACCGCAGCCCCTATCCGTTTGTCTTCCGAAGAGCGCTCGGTCTTGGCCACGTGGGCG
>JAGWRQ010000125.1 GCA_028869615.1 Candidatus Methylomirabilota bacterium
ACCTTAGTAAAGAGCGCCTGCTTGATCTCAAGTTGCTCGGGCACTGCCTCGATAATCCAGTCGGCCTGAGAGAGCCATTCGAGATGGTCCTCGATATTGCCGATGGTGATCAGTTGAGCGTCTTTGGGCGAGAAGAAGGCGGGTGGAGAAGCCTTGAGGGCGATTTCAAGACCTTTGGTCGCGAGGCGATTGCGGAACGCAGGGCTGTCCCTGGTCAGCCCCTTACGCCGATCCTCCTCGGTCAGTTCGGGCGGCACGACATCGAGGAGAAAGGTAGGGATGCCGGCATTCGCCAGATGGGCGGCGATACCACTCCCCATCACGCCCGCTCCCAGAACCGCCGCACGCCTGATCTCTGATGGCATCCCTTCTCCGATCCATTGCTGTCCGCTTGTTGGGGAGGTTTGCTCACCAAAGATTACTTGACTGGTTCCAGGTTGTAAAGGCGAATCAAGTCTTACTTTCTTATTGACAACGAACCCGATGGGAGGGATATGTAAACGGGGTAAACTAGTAGTGGATCTGCCACCATAAGGCGGAAACCATAGAGAATGAATGGGGGGGGCAAGATGTCAAGCCTAACTGAGATCCTCAAGGATGCCATGAGCCTAGACGTCCATGATCGTGCCGCCCTGGCGGAAAGACTTCTGGCTAGCCTGGAAGAGTTGAGCGAGGAGGAAGCGGAGCGCCTGTGGGCAGAGGAAGCGCAAAGGCGGCTGGGTGAGTATCGCGCAGGTCGCGCCAAGGCGGTTCCGGCCGAAAAGGTCCACGAACAAGCGGAAAGACTTTTCCGGTGACCCCTGTCAGGTACCACGAGGCAGCCGAGGACGAGTTGCTGCATGAGATCGGCTACCTCGAACTCCAAACCAACGGGTTGGGGCGACGGTTCTTTACCGAGGTTCGGAGGGCCGAGAAGCTCATCTCACAATTTCCAGAATCGGCCGAGGAGATTCGGCCGGGCATCCGAAAGCGCATACTCCAGAAGTTTCGGTATTCGCTCATCTACTCAATGGAGGAGGACGTTTTGCTCATCCTGGCGGTGGCTCACCATAGTCGTCGACCGGGTTATTGGGTTGGTCGTATTAGCAGTGGGATGTAAGAACCTGAGGGTGGCAGCTAATAACCGGGTGGAGTTTGGCGTTCGCAAAGCTCGTGCGGCTCACCCGAAATCTTAGGGACCTTCGAAGCCGCCGTACAGTCAGAACCGCGAGGAGGTGAGACGTGCCGAAGGCGAAGAAGAACTCGGCCTCCACGAACGCCACTGGCCTGCCTGCGTGTCGCCGCATGCACACAGATGACAGCGGGAAGCCTTGGCATCGGTAAATCGAGATTCTTACGCGGAAACCTTATACTCGATAGTTAAAACATGCAGGCTGATGGATATCTCCTTCAATGTACATGAAGGCAGCAAGACGTACAAAATCCGTAACGAAGATCTTGTCCGGTACGCCAATCTCTACGGACTGGAAAGGTTGATTCCGGGGCGGTATAGCTGGTTATTCGTCTTCAACCTTATGATGTTGGAAAGAATGAATGGCGTCGACCCATTTTCGATAATCGACGAAATAAAGGCCCTCGAAGGTATCGGGCGACCGCAGCAGACGAAGCCTGCTTCAGAATTCAAGGGCACTCACCTGAAAGGTCTCTGGCATAAGCACTTCTTCCTCGCCAATCTAAGCTCGATTGCCCAGAACATTAGAAATCACCTCGCAGGGAAGAAACTACAGAAACTCGCTGAAGAGATATTCGATCCGAAGAAGAGTCCAGTCGTAACCGAGGAAATGGTCAATGAATTTTCCCATAGAGTGGTAACCGAATCGTTAGAAGACAGAGCAAGCGACAGCAAACTCACAGGGGAGTGGATAGTGTTTGTCAAGCATCAAGGGCAGAACTATTTCCTTTGCCTCACCACGCATGAGTCGGGTGACGAGAACATCGCCAACAGCATAAAGATCCTCTGCCTTCCCCAGTTCTCGTTCCTGAGCGACTATGTGTCCTAACGTTTCGGTCAACCGGGCCACCTGCAAACTGCGCTTGCAGGTTCCCTCCGGCTTGCGGCCTCCCGCAGCCGGTTTCCTCGAACGTTAGTCTGAAGCGGGAAGGAGACCATGGCTAGAAAGAGCATACAACCCCCGGCGGACGTACCGCTTTATCTCGTCATACCTCGTGGCGAGGCAAGCCGCAAGATTACTGAGCGGGTCGAACGGGGCACCGATCTCAAGAGCAGCCAGATTCGCAATGATCAAGAGTTTCAAGACGCACAACGCGCCTATTGGACGTGGAGCGAATACAATGAGGAAATGCTTCGGCGGATGTTCACGAGTCCCAAGATCGCTGAAGAGTACAGCAGGTCAGTCGGTGTCTTCGCTGTCGGCGGCAAACGATATCTTGAAGAAGTGATCAAAGACCTTCATGGCGGCATCGACAGCAAGATTCGGAGGCTTGTTTCCATCCACGAACGCTTGGAACTGATCCCGCTTGCTCCTGGCGTCGGCGTTGCGCAGCCCGCCTTCCGACCAGCGTCGGCCGTCGATAGCGGCAAGGTTTTTGTGGTCCACGGCCATGACGATGCCGTCCGTGAGGCCCTGGCCCGATTCATCAGTAAGTTGGACTTGATCCCCGTCATCCTACACGAGCAGGCAAGTCAAGGGCGAACGATCGTCGAGAAGCTGGAGCATCACGGCGACGTTGGCTACGCCGTAGTTCTTCTCACACCCGACGATGTTGGGGGCACAAGTCCTCAGGATCTCCAGCCTCGAGCCCGACAGAATGTGGTGCTGGAGCTGGGTTACTTCATTGGCCGTCTGGGTCGAGATCACGTCTGCGCTGTCTATCGTGGCGAGCTTGAGCTTCCGTCTGACTACATGGGGGTTATCTACATCTCCTTCGATAGCGGCGGGGGCTGGCGCCTCCAGTTGGCTAAGGAGCTAAAGGCTGCCGGGTTCTCGGTGGACATGAACAAAGCGCTGTAGAGCTGTACGAGGTATGCGAGCCACGAAGTAGAGGCCCATCGAAGCTGGGTGGGTGTGGCAACCGGCTCATTGGGTCGGGTGAGGGCCGCCGCTGGGCTACTTGCCGGCGCGGGCCCGCAGTTCCTTCAGCGCCGATTCCAGTCGCTTGACCTCTTCGCCGTAGCCGGCGAAGTTGCCCTGCCGAAGGAGTTCTTGCGCTCGCGTGTAATGGTCGTAGGCGCGACTCGCCAGCATCTTGAGCGAGCTGTCCACCTCCGGTAGCGCACCTGCGCCCGGCGGAATCCTTGCCTCAGCGAGCCCCCTCGCCGCCCCCCCAAAGACTTTGGCCAGGGCGGCGTCGAGGCTCTCTTCCATGGCGATCTGGCTCCCATGCGCGACGATGATCCGCTTCAACTCCGGTAGCGACCCCTTCTCAGCCGCCAGATAGAGCGGCTGGACGTAGAGCAGCGAGCGCTCGATCGGGATGGCCAGCATGCTGCCTCGGATCACGGTGGAGCCGCGTTGGCTCCAGAGCGAGAGTTGCTGCGAGATAAAGGAATCCTGGTCGATACGAGCGTTGATCTGTCGCGGGCCGTAGACCAGCTTCGCCTTGGGGAAGTTGAAGGCGGTGAGTTTCCCGTAGTGCGGCGGGTCGCTGCGGGCCGCGAGCCAGGCAATCATATTGTCTTTCTTATTTGGCGTGAACGGTAAGAGGAGGATGAACTCTTCCTTCTTCTCGCCTGGAAGCCGCATGATGGTATAGTACGGCTCCATCTCAGCGGGGATGCTCCAGAGATCTTCTTTGTTGTAAAAGACCTGGGGATCCTGCATATGGTAGGTGCTATAGAGCCTGGCCTGGATGTTGAACATCCCTTGAGGATAGCGAAGATGGGTCTTCAGGTCGTCCGGCATCGCCTCGAGCGGTTGAAACAGTCCAGGGAAGGCCCGGTCGTAGACCTTGATCACGGGATCGGTGGGATCGGCTAGGTAGAAGCTGAGGCTCCCGTTGTAGGCGTCCACCACCACCTTGACCGAGTTGCGGATATAGTTGCCCACGCCGCGGATCGGCTCCGAGTATGGGTACATATCCGAGACGGTGTAGGCGTCGATGATCCAGAACAGGCGGCCGTCTCGAGCGATGACCAGATATGGGTCGCGGTCGAAGGCTAAAAAGGGCGCCGCCTTCTTGACCCGTTCAGAAATCTGCCGGTGATACATGATCCTGCTGTCCGATGTCAGGTCTTGCGAGAGAAGGATCTTGAGCGTCCCGAAGCGGGTGGCGAACAGGAGTTTGCGTCCGAGGGACGTGAGCGGCACCCCCCCCTCACCGGTGTACGTGCTATAGACGTTCTTGTCACCCGAGGGGTAATCCAGTTCCTGGGCTTGCGTCTTGACGATGACGTAGTCGTTGGCGAGCTCGCTATAGTAGATCTCCGGGCGCGTGACCTTGATCGGCGTGGTTGAGACAGGCGGGATGTCCTTGATCAGGAACTCCGGCAGCCCTTCCGAGGTGATCCGGTTCACGGGCCCGAGGACGACCCCGTAGCCGTGAGTAAAGATCAGGTGCTCATTGATCCAACTCCGGCCGGGAAGATGTTCATACGACATCTCTCTGGCCGAGAGCATGACCTGCCGGTACTCGCCGTCGATCTGGTACCGGTCGTTGTCCACGTCCACGAATTTATAATAGGTCCGGATCTCCTGGAGCTGACCGTACGTCGTGAGCAGTGGACGGTGGTCCCAAAGCCGGATATTTTTGATCGTCGGATCGTTGCGTCGCAGGTCCTCCCGGGTCAGGGTCTCCTCAGCCGGGAACTCTCGCTCGTCGATTCGGTCGAGTCCGTAAGCCTGGCGGGTAAAGCGGATGTTGTGGGTGATGTAGGGGCTCTCGGCAACGATCTCATTCGGGACGACGCGGAAGCGCTGGATGAAGCCGGGATAGAGACCCAGGCCGATGACGCTGCAGACGACCATCATACCGAGGCCGACCAGGACCAGTCTCCAGCCGCGGTAAAAGATTTGGGCCAGGCAGAGGAGGGCGACAAAGGCGGCCGTGGTCGTCAGAAAAGTGAGGGCCGGGAGGTTGGCGTTGATGTCGCTATAGCCGGCGCCGAAGACCATTCCGCGAGGGGAGTAGAGGAGTTGGTAGGTGTCGAGCCGGTAGCCAACAGCCTTAACCAGGAACAGCGATGCGCCGAGCACGAGCAGGTGCGTCCTCGCCAGGCGGGCAATGATGGGCCCCCGAGTCGTGATCTGTATGCCCCGGAAGAGGAGATAGGTCAGGGCAGTCAGCAGGAGGGTCAGGCCGATCGAGGTGATCAGCCAACTGTACACAAAGGAGAAGAAGGGGAGTTTAAAGACATAGAAGCCGACATCCGTCCGAAAGATCGGGTCTTGAATCCCAAAAGGTAGCGCATTCGCAAAGCGGATGTAATTCTCCCATTCGGCGGCTGCCCGGAATGCCGAGATGACTCCGAGCCCCAGGGCGCCGGGGATTAAGAGTGGGCGGAAGTACGGTTCGATCACCAGGCGGCTGGGGAGCCCGAACCGGTCCTCCACCTCGAGGAGGACATCGGTGGTAGTCAATCGGCTGGCCAGGTACAGGTTTACGTACAGCAGACCCGCGAAGGTTAGGCCGAATGTGACAGCGAGCGTCAGTTGCGTTGTGAGGATCGTCAGGAAGACCTTGGTGAGCTTCACCTCCTGAAACCAGAGCCAGTCAGAGTAAAGCGGAACCGTCTGACTTCCCAGGACAAAGACAACCAGCAAGAGCAGCAGGAAAGCGAGTTGCCTGCCCTTAAGATCTGAAGCGCTTCCACTGTGTTGCGCCAAGATGCCTCTCCTTTTTACCGGGTCAAGGCTGTGAGTGAATTAAATGAGCGCGAGGGCCCGCCCCGCCTCGGCCAGGGCTGTCAGCGCCGCATCCAGATCTGTCTTGCTGTGCGAGGCTGTTACGGTGAGGCGGATCCGTTCGGTCCCGCGCGGGACAGAGGGGTAGCGGATCCCTTGGGCAAAGATACCTCGGTCCAACAGTTCCTGACAGAACTGCATGGTATGCTCGGGCTCTCCCACCATCAGTGGGATGATCTGGGTCCCGCTTGGGCTGACCTCAAACCCAACCTCGTGCAGACCTGCCCGAACATAGTGGGTGTTGTCCCATAGCCGCTGCCGCCGCTCAGGCTCTTGTTCCACAATGGTGAGCGCCTCAAGCACAGTTGCCAGTACCACGGGCGGTATCGCGCACGTGAAGATGAAGGGTCTGGCCCGGTTGATCAGGTACTCGATGACGGTGCGGCTTCCGACCACATAGGCGCCAAAGCCGCCCAGCGCTTTGGCGAGGCTTCCGGTCTCGATATCGATCCGGCCCAGCACGCCTGTCGCCTCGGCAGTCCCGCGCCCGGTCTCACCCAGCACGCCGGTGCCATGGGAATCGTCCACCATGGTCA
>JAGWRQ010000126.1 GCA_028869615.1 Candidatus Methylomirabilota bacterium
CGGCCCCGGCCCGAATGACCTCTCCGACATTGCTCGGCGTGATGCCGCCGATGGCCACGATCGGGCGATCGATCCGGGCCCGCAATTGCCGAATCGTGTCGCAGCCGACCGGTTGGTACCCAGTGGCTTTCGTGGCTGTGGCAAAGATCGGCCCAATGCCGAGATAATCGGCCCCCTGCTCTGCTGCCCGGAGGGCCTGCTCCAGGGAGTGGGTCGAAACCCCCAGGATCTTGCCCCTCCCCAGGAGTCTACGCGCGTCCCCGGGCGGCAGGTCATCCTGTCCAAGGTGGACCCCGTCGGCATCGGCCGCGAGCGCCAGGTCCAGTCTGTCATTGACAATGAAGCAGACCCCACGCGCTCGGCACAGTTGCGCGATCTCACGCGCCTCATGTAAAAGCTGACGTGGTCCGGCCACCTTGTCCCGAAGCTGGATCATCGACGCTCCACCTTCCACGGCTCGTGCCGCAATGTCAAAGTGACTCAGCGCGCCTCCCATCTGACGGTCGGTGATGACGCACAGGCGACATGCGTTCCACGGAATCAAGGAGCTATCTTGGTGAGCAATACCACATGTGTCTGCGATACGCTCATGGGCAGAAAAATCCGCGGCAACACACCGCAACTCAATGACTCGTCATTGCGAGCGACCAACGGGAGCGTGGCAATCTCACCGTAGTTGTCCTGAACGACTGTGAGATTGCTTCGGTTGCGCCTCGCAATGACGCGGGGGTTTCGACCCGATCCATAGATGGGTAAATCGCCTCAGGCTCGCTCCACATAGGCGCCGGTCCGCGTATCGACACGAAGCAGATCACCGACGTTAATGAACAGCGGAACCTGAATCGAAGCGCCCGTCTCGAGTGTCGCCGGCTTGGAGCCACCGGACGCGGTATCGCCACGAACGCCCGGTTCGGTCTCAGCGACCCTGAGATCAACGAAGGTCGGCAGCACCACGCCGATCGGTTCCCCACGATGGCTCATGACCGAGATGATCATCTCTTCTTTAAGGAAGCCGCTGGCGTCTCCAAGCTGTTTCTCGTCCATCGTAAATTGGTTGAAACTTTCCGTATCCATGAAGTGGTAGACATCGCCGTCATGGTAGAGGAATTGCACCTTGCGCTCCTCCACCTCCGCCTTCGGGAGCTTTTCGTCAGTTCTGAAGGTACGGTCGATGATGGCACCGGTCTTCATATTCTTCAGCTTGGTGCGCATAAAGGCGCCGCCTTTGCCAGGCTTGACCCAGTGATAGTCAGTCACGACGTAGGGGGTTCCGTCCAGTTCGACCTTCACTCCGGAGCGCAGATCTCCTCCAGAAATCATCATTTCTCCTTTTCGCCATGAATAGGCCAAACCTGAGCATTCACTTCATAATCCCTTTTTGTCGAGCAGGTGAAGAACCGCTTCTATTCCCAGCCGATAACTAAAGGCGCCGAACCCAGTGATCTGTCCGGCGGCAACGCCGGCAATTAAAGAGTGATGGCGAAACTCTTCGCGGCGATAGATGTTCGACAGATGCACTTCGACCGTAGGGAGCGCCGCGGCAACGACCGCATCCCGCAATCCTACACTCGAATGGGTCAAGCCGGCTGCATTGATAATCATGGCATTAGCCCATCCGATGGCCTTGTGGATCGCATCAATAAGTTCGCCTTCGTGGTTGGATTGGATGAAACGGATTTCGGCTCCTCGTGAGTCAGCACAGGACCTCAGCTCATCCTCGATCTCCTTCAGCGTTGTACGACCATACTGGTCCGGTTCGCGACGGCCCAATAGGTTCAAGTTGGGACCGTTCACCACCAGGATCCGTCTTCCCGAGTCGCGCTTCGCCTTATTCATGTCACAAGCTCCACGCTGCAGTGATCGCTGCCCTCAGCTCATCGAGATCCGAAATGGCGGCCAATGTCGCATGACCGATCCCCTTCGTCAAGACGAAATATATCATCTGATTTCTCACCTTCTTATCGTAACCTATTGTATGTAAAATACTTTTTGCATCAACAGATGCTCTTGTCGGGAGCCCGATTCTCGTCAGGAGCCGCCGTAGCCGATCCAGGTCTTCGTGTTCGCACAGGCCTCGGTTGACCGAAAGCATGGTCGCCACCACCATGCCGATTGCTATTGCCTCACCGTGAAGCAGTCGGCGGTATCCGGCGGTGGTCTCGAGGGCGTGGCCCACAGTATGCCCGAAGTTGAGAATAGCGCGCATCCCCTCCTCTCGTTCATCCTGTTCGACGACCTGCGCCTTGATCGCGCATGAGCGGGTCACAAGATGGGTCAGGGGTTCTTCCTCTGCGCGAAGGATTGAATCCAGGTGCGTTTCAACGTACGCGAAGAGCTCCCGATCGGCAATCATGCCGTATTTTACCACCTCGGCCAGCCCCGCCCGCATCTGTCGCGGCGGCAGTGACTTCATGGTCTGAACATCAGCTACGACCAGCGACGGCTGATAAAAGGCGCCAACCAGGTTCTTCCCTGCCGGCAGATTGACGGCAACCTTCCCGCCGACGCTACTGTCAACCTGAGCCAGGAGCGTAGTTGGAACCTGAATCAACGGAAGGCCTCGAAGGAAGGTCGCCGCCGCATACCCTGCCAGGTCGCCGATCACCCCCCCGCCCAAGGCGACTACGGCAGCGCGACGATCCATCCGGTTGTGCAAGAAGGCCCGATATAGGCCTGCCGCTTGACGCAACGACTTTGCCCGCTCCCCTGCTGGAACCTCTGTCGTTGCCACCTGAAACCCAGCCCGTCGGAGCGAGGCCGTTACCCTGGCCCCATAGAGGCGACCCACGACAGGATTCGTGACGATCATCACTCGCCTGCTTAGGAGTAGCTCACCACAGAGGTCGCCCAGTTGCTTCAGTAATCCGGTGCCGACGACAATCTGGTAGCTCCTGCTGCCAAGCGCGACAGGGACTTTGGCTGCACTCTTCATGGCACTCTATCGACATTCCCGACCGCCTCCAGGCGGAGATGGCACATGATTCGATCAACGATCTCCTCGATATCCGCTCCGCTTGTGTCAATGGAGAGATCCGCTTGGGCATAGGCAGCGGCCCGCTGCTCCAGCAACTCGCGGATTCTGGCGAGCCGGTCCGGACTCTGTAATAAGGGACGGCGGGCATCGCCTCCCAACCGTTGCAGGATGACGGCCGGCTCGGCCACAAGACACACAAGCATCGCTCCGATCCTGAGGTTCCGAAGATTTTCCGGGTCGAGCACGGCGCCGCCGCCTGTGGCAACCACACAACTCCCGCGATTCGCCAGGCTCGCAATCAGCTCCCGTTCTCTCCGCCTGAAGCCGGACTCGCCCTCCGAAGCAAAAATTTCCGGGATCGCCATGCTCGCCGCCGCTTCAATCGCGTCGTCCAGATCGACAAAGGGCAGGGCCAGCCGCTCGGCCAGACGACGACCCACCACACTTTTCCCTGTCCCCATGAACCCGGTGAGCACAACCTTCATATCAGCGTTCGCGAATAGAGGCAATATACCCCTGGTAATTGCGCGTCATCTCCTGCAGGCTGTCGCCGCCGAATTTTTCACGAAATGTCCTGGCAATCTCAAAGGCTACCACGGCTTCTCCAACCACCGCGGCGGCCGGGACCGCGCAGATATCCGATCGTTCGACGCTCGCGTGAAACGGCTCTTTCGTGCGGAGGTCCACGGAAGCCATCGGGGCGTACTGCGTGGCAATCGGTTTCATCGCGCCCCGAACCAGAATCGACTCGCCGTTCGACATCCCCCCTTCCAGTCCACCCGCCCGGTTGGTTTTCCGCATGAAGCTGCCACCCTCGTAGAAGATCTCATCATGGGCCTCAGACCCGAATCGTCTGGCGCCCTCAAACCCCAGGCCGATCTCCACCCCTTTGATCGCCTGGATGCTCATGACCGCCTGGGCAAGCCGACCGTCGAGTTTGCAGTCCCACTGCGCATAACTGCCGAGTCCAACCGGCGGATTGAGCGCAACCACCTCGAATACGCCCCCGAGACTGGTGCCCCTGCTCCGCGCCTCGTCTATCTTTCGCATCATCGCTTCGCTCGCCTGCTGATCTGCACATCGCACCGGAGAGGTCTCAGCGCGCTCTCGGATCTCCGCACATGAGAGGCCATCCGTCTTGGCCGTGACGGGCCCGATCCCAACGACATGACTGAACACCTCAACGCCGAACTGCAACAGCAGCCGTTTACAGACGGCCCCAACAGCCACGCGGGCGGCCGTCTCTCTGGCGCTGGCCCGTTCAAGCACGTTGCGGATATCCTGGTGCCCATACTTGAGCGCTCCGGCCAAATCCGCGTGCCCCGGTCGTGGACGAGTGACGGGTTCTTTCGGATCAGCCTCCCTCCCTGTCGGGGTTGGGTCCATCGTGAGCTTCCAGTTTTCCCAATCACGATTCGCGATGAAGATCGCGATCGGTCCACCCATAGTCAGACCATGGCGCACGCCGCCTACAATGGTGGCGTCGTCCTTTTCGATGCGCATCCTGCCCCCGCGTCCGTACCCCTGCTGCCTTCTCACGAGCTCACGCGTGATCTCCTCGGCAGCAATTGGAAGATTGGCCGGGATGCCCTCCAGGATCGTCGTAAGCATCGGACCATGGGATTCGCCGGCGGTCAGGTAACGTAGCATACCTTCACTCTGTCACCGGTTCTTTTTCTTGTTCTTGTATTTCTTTCGGCGGCTCAAGAGAGTCGATCCTGGAGCGCTGCAGCAGATATTCGACGCACTGTTGCGCGAAAAGATCCCGATCCTGCCAGTCGCCGGTGAGTGTCATGTCCATCGCAATCGCCAGGACGGTTCCCTGGCCGGCACTGCGCTCAGCAATGAGCGGCATTGGGCGACGCCCGCCCCCCTGAATCTCTCTACCACCGGGATCTCTTCCACCGGCAAAGGCGGCCTTGGATGCCTTACGGTACTGGGCGATCTCTTGAGCGCCGCTGTTCAGGTCGAGCTCGTTGAAGAAGGCCATTGTCGGAATCACAACGTCTCTCAGGATCGGATGGCCGGGCTGAAAAATCAGCGTTGGGCCGAAGGGGTGTGGAAGCCAGTCATCCCGCGACGGCTTCAGCGGCAAAAGGTCCGCCAACGCCGTATCGGCATACCCGCCGCTCCCGTAAGACTGGTTTCCACCTGTGATCAGCAATGAACCCCCGCGCTCCAAATAGTCCGCAAGCCCATCGCGCGCCGTTTCAGGCAGGCTGTTGTAGCTTACGTTTGAGAGGATCACCACCGAGAACGCGGTCAATGGAGAATCTCCGAGGTCGTGCTTGACAACCGCGCCGGTCTTCGACTCCACCTCTGACCAGGTGATGTAAGAGTCGTCCCCCAGGGAAAGGATCATCGGCTCACCCTTGGCCATGAGATCATGAGGATCAAGCAATCCCCAGCCCAGGACAGCAGTGGCCCCGATCACAAGAAGCCTCATGGCCAAAGAGAAATGTTTCAGCAGCTTACGCATGGCTTGTCCTTTTTAAGCTGGATTGTACCCCAACTGGTAGCGCGATAAAAGGGAAAACCCAGCCGGGGGCGCGTTGGGAGGAGAATCAGGCGAGCGGTGAGCGGGGCCGGATCCGGTTGGCAGTGATCATTTGGCCGCCGGCGCAGCGGAGGCCTTTTCGAGACCGCCAGACTCCCGCGCGGGGGTCTTGACCTTTCGATAGCAGAGCCGAACGCCGGAGTCGGCGTCCTGGAGCGAGGCTAACACTTTGAGAAACCGGTCAGGAACCGGGGCATCAATTGCGGTGCTGTCCTCGGGAGCAAGGACATTCGGATCTTTGACCTGGAACTTTCCCAGGCGTCTTCCCTTCTCGGAGACTTCAACGTCGATCCACGGGCTCCATGGAGCCTTCGAGAGATTTGTGACGACCCCGACAAAATTGCCGCCTACAATCTCGGTTTCGCCCACGCTGAATTCGGCCGATTCCCCAGGACATAGCCCCTCGCCTGACCGACTCTTGGCCACGCTTTCAGGGGCAATCTCGATGATGTCTCGCCGATTGATCTCGATCAGCTCGTCACGCTTGAGCCCGTGGACCTCCATGCCCTTCTGCTCCACGGTCTTCGCGTTCACAAAGCTCCCGTCCCGATTGGTAATTAGGTAATCTTCCAAAGGCATCGGGACGCCGATTTTAATCGGCGGGAGGCTCTTGGTGCCGAGAATAGCATAGACATCGTCGGCGTTCACCTGTCCGGACGCCCCGGTGATCGTGCTCCAGAAGATTCGCCCCTCCTTCGGCTTCTCCCTCGCGCACTCCTCGACAAGGGTTGATCCGGCATCGGTCTCAGGCAGTGTGTCCGCTCCTTGATGGGCTGAAAAAGTACAATGGTCGGCTGCGATGAAATGCCCGCCCTTCAAATAGATAAGGTATTCGGCATCCGAGGCGGAGGATAACC
>JAGWRQ010000127.1 GCA_028869615.1 Candidatus Methylomirabilota bacterium
TGACCCGCCCCCAGTTGTTGTACCACCCTCAATGTTAGTCATGCGCACATCGATTGGGGTGCGATCACCTCTGGAGCGGGGAGCCGATAGAGCCCAGCGCGCTATGTGGGCGAACCTGATGATACGCCTGCCGCCAGCGTTCGATGACCACCTGCGCGTCCCAGCGCGTGTAGCAGCGCGCTCCGTGCAGCAGCTCGTCCCGCAACGTCCCGTTGCAGCGCTCGATGTAGCCGTGCTCCCACGGGCGCCCGGGCTCAAGATACAGCGTGCGCACGCCCACACGGGCCAACCCAGGGTCGCACCACCTTGGCGGTGACCTCGGGCCCGTTGTCTGACCGAATGGACGCTGGCGTCGTCCGGTAGACAAACAGATCCGCTAGCCGAGCGAGCACATCGTCCCCCCGTAGCCGGCGGGCCACCTCGCTGGCCAGACATTCCCGCGTCACCTCATCGACGATCGTGAGCAGGCGTAGCGGGCGCCCGTCCTGGGTCCGGACTGCCAGACAATCATACGCCCCGACGGGGTTGCGGTGCGTGGGCCGATGGCGGACGCAGGACCCATCCGTCAACCATAGCCGGCCCCGTCGGGGCTGCCGCTTGGGAACTTTCAGCCCGTCGCGTCGCCCAATCCGCTCCACGCGTTGGTGATGCACCCGCCACCCTGCCTGCTGCACCAGCGCGGTCACCCGGCGAGCCCCGTCGCGCCCGTAGGCGCTGGCCAGTCGGACGATGGCGGCCGTGCGCCCTGCCGCCTCAGGCGGAACCGGGCCGTGATGCCGTTGGGTCGAGCGGGGCTGACCCAGCACCCGACACGCCCGCCGCTCCGAGATGCCCAGCTGCGTGCCGACCCGGGTCACGCCCCGGCGGCGCCGCGCTGGGCTGAGCAGTATCCCTCGGCCGCTTCCTGCAGGCTCAGCTTGTCGAGGGTCCAGTCTGCCACCGCCCGCTTGAGCCGGGCATGCGCGCGCTCCTTCAGCCGCCTGGCCTGCTCGCCCTTCAGGCCCCCGTACTCCGTGCGCCACCGAGAGTCCGTCTGCTCGGTGATGCCGACGCTCCGGCATAGCTGGACCACGGGCTGTCCCTTGGCCAGGGCCACTGCCACCTCACGCACCTTGCCGATGATCTGTTCCGGTGTGTAGCGTTGCCGACCCATGCCGCCCTCCCTTCTCAGGTCCCGATCCACGCTGATGCCTCACATACAACCTGGACCGGTTCAAGGGGGGCAGGTCAGGCCCCCCGCTCCAGAGACCATCGAAGCGCAACCGATGTGTGCATGACTAACATTGAGGGTGATACAACAACTGGGGGCGGGTCACAGCCGACGGGTAGAACTCGCTGTTGAAGGCCGGGAACTCGATCCCGAGGAGCTGGTATTTCGAAATCGCGCGGGCGGGCCACTCGATGAGAGCAACGTCAGGAAACGGATTCTCCGTCCCTGTCTGCAAGAGGCCGGGCTTCGGCAGATTAACCCTCACCTACTGAGGCACACCTTCGCCAGCCTGCTCTTGGGCAACTGGGAGAGCCTGGTCTACGTGAAAGATCAGCTTGGGCACCACAGTATCCAAATTACGGTGGATACCTACGGGCATCTCATTCCAGGAGCCAACAAGGCCGCCGTAGACAAGCTGGACACTGCAACCACCTGCAACTCCCCTGCAACTCGCCAACCGATCACCAACCAGGAACCTTTGCAACCTATTGAAAATATTGGTGGGCCGTATAGGACTCGAACCTATGACCCGCTGATTAAGAGTCAGCTGCTCTACCAACTGAGCTAACGGCCCCACAAAACCAGGGTATAGGGATTAGGGGATAGAGTATAGTGTACCAGAATCGTTTCAATTGTTCTTCTTACGACAGCGCTTTCGCTTCTACCCCTACACCCTAAATCCCGCCTATCGTGGCGCGCCCAGGGAGACTCGAACTCCCGACCTACTGCTTAGAAGGCAGCCGCTCTATCCGGCTGAGCTATGGGCGCCCGAAAACAGCAATTAGCAATCCGCTCTCAGCGAGGTGCGCAACGTATCGCCTGGTCTTTCCTGACCGCTGATGGCTGATAGCTGTGATAGTGGCGCGCCCAGGGAGACTCGAACTCCCGACCTACGGATTCGAAGTCCGGCGCTCTATCCAACTGAGCTATGGGCGCGTGGGGTGAACGGAGGGACTCGAACCCTCAACCCCTGGAGCCACAGTCCAGTGCTCTGCCATTGAGCTACGCTCACCATACACTAGCTACCAGCTATTCACTGGCGCGCCTGGCCCGATTTGAACGGGCGACACACGGCTCCGGAGGCCGTTGCTCTGTCCGGGCTGAGCTACAGGCGCGAATACCTTACACCCTTGAGTATGGTCGGGGCGAGAGGATTTGAACCTCCGACTCCCTGCTCCCAAAGCAGGTGCGCTACCAGGCTGCGCCACGCCCCGCCCTGCATCTTGTCCAACTCCAGCCACCGAGGTCAATCTCCGGTCAACTCACGCTGCGGCAAGCGAGAGGCGCTGCAGCAACGGTTTTATATTCTCAAGGGCCCGCGCGCGATGGCTGATTCGATTCTTGACATCCGGTGGAAGCAAGGCCATCGTCACGCCAAAGTCTGGAACGACGAAGATCGGATCGTAGCCGAACCCACTATCGCCGCTGGGAGCCTCGGCGATAACCCCGTCGCAACTCCCGTAAGCAAGAGTCAATTCTCCTCCGGGTCCAGCCACGGCCACCGCACACTGAAAACGAGCCCCTCGCTGCGAGAGCGGTATTCCTTCCAGCAACTCAAGGATCCGCTGATTGCGCTCCCAATCCGTAGCTGTAGGGCTAAGGTAACGGCCAGAGTACACCCCAGGCTGTCCCCCAAGGGCTTCCACCTCGAGACCCGAATCATCCGCGAGAGCCCAGCAACCGCTGAGCGCTGCGACCGCCTTGGCCTTGACAGCGGCGTTCTCAGCATACGTGACGCCGGACTCGACCGGCGGCATATACCCGTGAAGCGAAGCGAGCGACAAAAAAGAAATCCTCAGGTCGCTGAGGATGGTCACGATTTCCCGAATTTTTCCTGCGTTTGCCGTCGCCAAAACCAATTGCATTCTAGAAACCTCGCTCCCTGATGTCAAGCTGCATCTTCACATCTTCAGGCCGTCGATTCCAGCTCCCAGAAGCTGACGTTGAAGGTCAACGAGCTTGTCGATACCTTGCGTCGCCAGGTGGAGCATCTGGTCCAACTGCGCCTTGTCGAAGGGAACCTCCTCGGCGGTCCCCTGGATCTCCACGAACTTCCTGGAGCCCGTCATCACCACATTCATATCCACCTCAGCCATGGAGTCTTCGGCGTAGTTGAGGTCCAGCAAGAGTTCCCCCTCCACATACCCGACGCTCACACCGGCTACGAAATCTTTCAGAAGTGGTCCCGTGAGTTGGCCGTTCTCTCGAAGACGAGAGAGCGCATCAGCCATCGCGACAAAGGCTCCTGTGATGGCGGTGGTTCGAGTCCCTCCGTCGGCCTGGATGACGTCACAATCGACCAGCACGGTGCGCTCCCCCAATCGCGTTAAATCGATTACTGCTCGCAGGGACCGGCCGATGAGACGCTGGATCTCGAATGTCCGACCGCTGGCCCTGCCGGTTGCCGATTCCCGAGGTGTCCTCGTCTTCGTCGCGCGGGGGAGCATCCCATATTCCGCAGTGACCCACCCTTGACCGGTTGCACGCAGGAACAGCGGAACCTTTTCCTCCACCGTGGCTGTACAGAGGACTCTGGTCTCGCCGACCTCAATAAGCAGTGACCCCTCGGCATGCTTGAGGTAGCCGCGGTCCACCTTCACCGGCCTGATCTCGTCCATCTTTCGCCCATCACTCCTCACAGGTTCTCCTTTCGCGCGAGCCTCCACCGGCCGTCTCAAAAGACGTACTGGGGAGACAAGGCCATTCGTGTAACCACATGTCCTGCTAATGTTGGAATCTCAGCCCCCTCGACAAGGATCTGCACACGCGTGATCTGAACGAAGTTCGAGGCGAGCGTATTGACAATAGAGAATACGGTATAGAGCTCCTCTTGAGCGCCTCCCGGCAGACCATCCCGCAACCCTTGATTGAAATCGACGTACGCAGTCCCGGATGAGTCGATAAATAGATTGAGAAGCTCGGCCTCGCGAGGAACTGTCGGCATGAAATTACCACTCTTCGGTCCCTTCACCAGCTCGGTCAAAGTCCGCTTGGCATCCTCTACCATCGTCTCCCCACGTTCTATCTCTCTGCGCTCCTCACGGAAGGCATGGTCGCCACTGGCTACAAAGAAGAGCGTCACGCGCTTCCTGCTACTTTCGAACGCCGGCTTCCTTGTCTCTGAGGCAGTACGCCGGACAGCAGGTCTGCTCACTGTGACCGATCCGGCGCCCCAAAGAGCGATCGCGCCGACGATCACTACCAACAAGGCGAGTAAGACAGCCGCAGGCTTCATCTGATGACAGGCGAGAGCGCAGGCATCAACCCTACCCGTTTTTCATACCGTATCTTAAATTTGGCAATGCCGGCCAATAGGGCCTGTGCGACCCGTTGTCGATACGCCTCTTGCTCAAGTTTCTGCTCTTCCTCCGGGTTTGTGATAAAGGCCACCTCTACAAGGACCGACGGCATCGCCGCCCCGATCAGAACGAAGAAGGGGGCCGACTTCACCCCGCGATTGTCTACCTTGAGACTTTGGCCAAGTTCGTTCAGGAGCAACTCCGCCAACTCGCTCGATTCCCTCACATAAAACGTTTGAGTCAGATCCCAAAGAACGGTTTTCAAGCCTCGCTGCGCATCCTGACCGACGCCTTCAAGATTGAGGACTGTGTTCTCTCTGACAGCAGAAGCCCGTGCGCCACGATCGGATGGTTCACGGCTCAAAAAATAGGTTTCAAAACCGATTGCCTGACTTCTGGGGGCTGCATTGACGTGCAAGCTGATGAAAAAATCGGCTCGGTGTCGATTGGCAATCATGGTCCGGTGCTCAAGTGGGACAAAGGCATCCTCCGTCCGAGTCATGATGACCTTTATCCCAAGATTCTCTTGGATCAGTCGCTGTAACCTGAGGCCGATATCCAAAACGATATCTTTCTCCTTCGCTCCTGACTGGCCGATCGCGCCAGAATCCCTTCCTCCATGGCCGGGATCGATCACTATCGTCTTGACGATCTGTTCCGGTAACAATGCGTCAGACGGCTCGGCCGGCTCGGCACCTCGAGCTGGCGATTTCGGCTGATCTGTTCGTCCGGGTGTCGTCTTCGTGACAGCATCGGCTTGTCGCGAATTACGCTCTTGCGCTTCGCGGGGAAAGAGATCGATCACAATCCGATCAGGCCGTTCCAATGCAAACACCTTACTCCATAAACGGCGCCCCACCCCATGGATTGTAAGCTGGGCATCATCATCAAGCTGCCGAGTTTCAATTGAGGCCACCAGACCATCAGAGACGTGGCTGGATCGGATTGAGGGGCTCACGATCCCTCGCTTCACCTCCAGCACAACTCGCCCTGATGCGCCATCCTCCCTCAGGACAAAGTCGTGCGGTTGGGTTCCTTCCAAAACAACCCGCGTTCGATCGGGATATGTACGAAATCGCAAGAGACGTAATGAGTACGCCCTCTGAGCGATCCGGGCGACCCGCGTCTCAGGATCCCAGTTCACACGACTTTCACCGTATCGCGTACCAAGCGCAATCGGCAGGAGTTCGAGCGGCACAACAATGCTCTCTCCAAGCCGGCGAGGCGACGCGGAGAGTAAGACAACGCTTTTTTCTACTCGAACCTCCGGAGAGCCGACTCTCAATAAAAGGGAGGAACTCCCAAGCTGAATCCGGAAACTGCCGCGCGGCCGTTGTCGTCTCAGAGGATTGCCCGCTATCTTGGCGAGGCTCGCCAGCGGCAGATATTCAGCGCCCTGGACCTGAACAGACTGGAAAGTCAAGCGTTCCTCATCCAAATACACCGTCACCTGAGCGGCCTCCGCCGAGGATAAGAACGTCGCCGCAATCACGAATCCCCAAAACAGAACGGCCGACCTTACCGACGATTGTTGGACCCGGCTCTTCCAGCTCAAACCGGTCCCCTCATCCGGTGCCACAACGGACAATTCGAGCCTCTCCTGTATACAATCGTAATCATAGTCTCATCGACTTATCAAAGACGCACACAACCGCAGAAAAACGAAAAGCCCGCACGCAGCCGTGTGGGCTTTTCAAATAAATCCTGGCGGCGACCTACTCTCCCGCGCAGTTGCCCACGCAGTACCATCGGCGCTGGAGGACTTCACTTCCGTGTTCGGAATGG
>JAGWRQ010000128.1 GCA_028869615.1 Candidatus Methylomirabilota bacterium
GCTCGTCTCGGACCCGGATCGCCTTCACAAAGGGGACGGGAAGGCGCCGGCACTCTGCCGGGCTCTCGTTCCCATGAAGTTGCGCAAGGCTGAGACCGGATGTCCTCATGATCCGCTCAATCTCGTCTGCCGCCTGGTCGATGAATACCCCCACAGTGGTTACAAACGGCGGCATCCTGACGACAATGGCCGCCGCGGCCTCCGGCTCAATGTACCGAGGCGTCCCCTCCACGAAGATGAAGCCAAGGGCATCGGCCCCCGCCTCCACTGCGACCCAGGCATCGTCGTCCGATGTAATGCCGCACATCTTGACTCGTATCACCTTCCACCTCGCTCAGCACTGAGCCCCTGTCAACAACTCGCGAAGCCTGTCCCCGGGATCCGAGCTCGCCAGCAACGCTTCGCCCACCAGGATTGCGTCCACCCCGGCTTCAGCCAGGCGCCGCACATCCTCCGGCCGCCTGATGCCGCTTTCACTGACGATCACCACCTCCCGGGGAACGTGTGACAGGAGCGCAAACGTGGTCTCCAATCGGGTCTCCAGCGTCGCAAGATCTCGATTATTGATTCCGATGAGCGCGGCCCCCACGGCTTTCGCGGTCTCAAGCTCCGCCAGGGTATGGATCTCCACCAGCGCATGCAGGGAAAGCGACTTGGCCAGCGAATAGAGGTCCTGCAGTTGTGAGGCTTCGAGGGCTGCCGCGATCAGCAAGATCGCGTCTGCTCGATGCGCGCGGCTCTCGTAAATCTGGTAGGAGGTGATGATGAACTCTTTCCTGAGCACCGGCAGATCGACCGCTCCTCTGGCTGCCGCGAGATCCTCCAGGCTTCCCTTGAAGAACCTTTCATCCGTGAGGACCGAGATCGCGCTTGCGCCGGCCGCCTGGTATGACACCGCAATCTCAGCTACGTCGAGCAACTCGCGGATCGCTCCCGCCGAAGGCGAGGCGCGTTTAATCTCGGCGATCGCACGCAAGGACTCACGCGTCCCCGTCTCCCTTCGCCTCCTCGTCACGGCTGCCGTAAAATCGCGCGGGGGCGGGGAGTCGAACGCGTGCGCCCTCACCTCCGCGAGCGGGACGGACGCCTGCCGCTCCGCTACCTCTTGCTGCTTGTGCTGCAGAATGTGCCGGAGTATCATCGCACTACGTACCATGCCGGCCGTATTGCTGACTGAACTCTACCAAGCCGCACAGCTTTACCATGGCGGCGCCGGTATCGATCGAGCGAGCCGCCAGTCCGACGCCATCCCGAAAGTCATGGGCCTTGCCGCCCGCGATAATAGTGAGGGCAGCGTTCATCAGCACGACGTCGCGTTTTGCCCCCTTCTCGCCCGCGAGGACCCGCTTGATGATCCTCGCATTCTCCTCCGCGCTGCCGCCCTGCAGGTCGTCGAGCGGAGCCCGCGTGAGGCCGAAATCCTCCGGCGAAAGCATGTATGTACGAACGCGCCCATCTTTGACCTCGGAGACCCTGCTCTCTCCCGCCGGTGAAAGCTCATCGAGTCCGTCAAGGCCGAATACGACGAACGCCCGCTTCGATCCCAGCTCGATCAGGGCCGTCGCCAAGAGTTCGGTGAGGCGCTCCTCATAGACGCCCACCACCTGAGCCGGCGCGTGGGCGGGATTGGTGAGCGGACCAAGGATATTGAACACCGTCCGAATCCGTATGTCGCGACGAGCCGTCATCACGTACCGCATAGCCGGGTGCAGCAGCGGCGCGTACAGGAACCCGATGCCGACTTCGTCGATACAGTCCCCCACCTGCTCCGGCGTCAGCGCCAGATCGACACCCAGCGCTTCCATGACGTCGGCGCTTCCGCAGAGACTCGACACCGAGCGGTTGCCGTGCTTGGCCACCTGGACACCTGCTCCAGCCACCACGAAGGCCGCCGCCGTTGAGATGTTAAATGTATGACCGGCGTCGCCCCCTGTACCACAGGTATCGACCAATCTCCCGCCGTCGGTCTCAGATCTCGCGGTCTCGTCCTGGCTCCGCACCCTGATTCGACAGACGTGCGCCCGCATCGCCCTGGCAAAGCCGGTAATCTCAGCCACCGTTTCGCCCTTGAGTCGGAGCGCCGTGAGGAAGGCTGCGATCTGCGGGTCGGACGCCTTTCCGGACATCATCTCTTCCATGGTCATGAAGGCCTCTTCGGAGTTGAGGTCCCTTCGCTCGACCGCCTTCTGTAACGCTTCCAGGAGCATCATCTACCCGTGCCGCCCTCTCAGGAAAGGGAGAGGAAGTTCCTGAGCAGGGCCTTGCCCTCTTTGGTAAGGATCGATTCGGGGTGGAACTGAATCCCTTCGATCCGATGCGCCTTGTGGCGGACTCCCATGATCTCCCCTTCTGCCGTCTGAGCGGATATCTCCAGGCAATCCGGGAGCCCCTCCCGGTCTATGAGAAGCGAATGATAGCGCGTCGCCTCAAAGGGATTCGGGAGTCCCGAGAAGATGGTCCGACCGTCATGGTGGATCGGAGAGGTCTTGCCGTGCATCAGGCGAGCCGCCCTCACGATCCGGCCGCCGAACGCGGCGCCGATGCACTGATGACCGAGACAGACGCCAAGGATCGCGATCTGTCCGGCAAACCGGGTGATGAGGTCGCAACTGATGCCCGCTTCCTTGGGACTCTTCGGTCCCGGAGAGATGACAACCCGGTCAGGACGAAGGGCTACAAGCTCCTCCAGCGTGACCTGGTCGTTTCGGAAGACGCGAGGATGTTCGCCCAACTCGCCGAGGTACTGGACCAGGTTATAGGTAAAGGAGTCGTAGTTATCGATGACGACCAACATATGCGTTTGCCCCGTCCACCCGATTCAGAGATCGCCCGATTCGGCCATCTGGATCGCCTTGAGCATCCCCTTGGCCTTGTTCATCGTTTCCTCATATTCCCGCTCCGGGTCGGAGTCGGCGACGATCCCGGCGCCCACCTGGACATGTGCGGTCCCATTGGTGACGACAACGGTGCGAATGGTGATACAGGTATCCATGTTGCCGGAGAAGCCGAAATATCCGACCGCGCCCGCATACGGCCCCCGGCGCACCGGCTCCAACTCTTCGATGATCTCCATAGCCCGTATCTTGGGAGCGCCGGTCACGGTTCCGGCAGGAAAGCAGGCGCGCAACAAATCGAACGCATCATACCCCTCAGCCAGCAATCCTTTGACGTTGGAAACGATGTGCATCACGTGCGAATACCGCTCGACCGTCATGAGCTCTGAGACGCCGACTGAGCCGACCTTCGCCACCCGCCCCACATCGTTACGTCCCAGATCCACCAGCATGATATGCTCGGCCCGTTCCTTGGGATCGGCGAGGAGTTCCCGTTCCATGGCCAGATCCTCTGCATCGTTGCGTCCCCTGGGGCGGGTGCCGGCGATCGGACGGAGGTCAATCCTCCCCTCCTCCAACCGGACCAGCACTTCAGGCGAACTGCCGACCACGCGGAAATCGCCCAGCCGCAGGTAGTACATATACGGCGACGGGTTGATGGTCCGCAGGGCCCGGTAGATATCGAAGGGATCAGCCGTGGTTTTGGTCGACAGACGCTGCGAGATTACCGCCTGGACGACATCTCCCGCCCGTACATACTCCTGCGTACGTTGTACGGCCCGGATGAACTCGGCGTGGCTCATGGTGGAGCATAGTTGCAGTTCCTCTCCGCCTCCGTCGGGCTTATGGCGTACCTCAAGCGGGCGCCGCAGCGCCTCGATCACTCCATCGATTTTGCCGGCGGCGGCCTCATATGCCTCCCGGAGCCGCCGCGGGGTAGCCTCCGGAACAAAGGCATTGGAGACCACCTTGATTCGGTGAGAGACGTTGTCGAAGATCAGCAGGGTATCGGGCAGGAGAAAGAGCGCATCGGGCAGGTCGAGATCATCCTTGGTCGTCGTCGGAAGCCGCTCAAACTGTCGAACGACATCGTAGGCCAGAAACCCTACCATGCCTCCGTAAAACCGGGGGAGATCATCGGTCCGTACCGGCCGATATCGCTGGAGGATCGCCTTCAACGGCTCCAGCAGATCTTTTGCTATTGCCTGGGATTGGATTCCATCCGCGGTGATGACCTCAACCGTCGCCCCCTTTGCCTTCAAGACAAGGCCTGGGTTACTGCCCAGAAAGCTATAGCGGCCCCACTTCTCTCCCCCCTCAACGCTTTCCAGCAGGAAGGCATAGTCACCGCGATCGATCTTCCGAAAGGCCGACACCGGCGTCTCCATGTCGGCGAGAATCTCACGATAGACGGGGATCACGTTTCCGTCCTCGGCTTTTCGCAAAAACTCATCGAACGATGGATGCAACATTTCCGCCATGTTTGGGCACTCGATGCGAAGCTGAAAAAACAGGGCTCACCCTACCATACGGGAGAAAAAACGGTCAAGGACAAACCCGGACAAGGGTCGATGGAGATCGCAGGCGGGGTGACAGGATCTCCGATAGAGCGGCACGTTACAGATGCTGTTGAACCTTTGCCTTGAGGGCAGATTTTGGCAGCGCGCCGATAACCTGCTCGACCTGCGCTCCATCTTTGAAGAAGAGGATGGTCGGAATGCTTCGGATGCCGAATCGAGCCGCAGTCTGCCGATTCTCGTCCACATTCAGCTTGGCGATAGTGATCTGCCCCTCATACTCGACGGCCAGCTCATCAAGGATCGGAGCCACCATCCGGCACGGACCGCACCATTCAGCCCAGAAATCAACCAGAATCAGGCCCGTTCCTTTTATAACCTGCTCGTCAAAATTGTGGTCTGTGATCTGAACGACCTTATCTGATGCCATACATCCCTCCCGTCAGGCCTCATGAAGTAAAGCCCTCGCCGAATTCCCCGGCAAGGGCAATCGTACATTGAAACTTATATTAGAAGAGAGAAGATCGGCTGTCAAGCCGTTTGAATGAGTTCGTTTCTCGAAGATATACTCCAGGTGCTTCTGCACGGTCCGAAAGATCGTTTGGAGCCGGCTTCGCGAGGTTTAACTCACCACCGAGACGGCGGCTTCGGAGGAGTTGGGGAAGCGCTCGCATAGTGAGCGCCGGCATGGTCCACCGCGAGACCAGGGCTTACGTCGGCGTCGCTCCCCCCATCGTAGCCGGGGTAGCGGACCACCCGGTCGATGATGAGCGTGGTGTTGGGATCGTAGGCCCCCACGTGGATGCCGTGAACCGAGGTGTCTCCCACTGTCTCCAGGGTGTAGGCCACTGCTACCTCCACCTGTTGCCCATCACGCTCCTGGGAGGCTACGGGCATCTCCTCAGAGAGCCCATTTTTCAGACGCGCTAAGTGTGCCAGGTAATGGCTCTCCTGGTAGGCCGTTGGCATCTCTTCAGAGAAGCTCCCCATCGGCGTGATAACCTGTAGCTGGTCGGCCTCGGTACGCCTGACAGCGGTGATACCGTGGTAGGCGAACTGGATCCGATTCGGGTCCGCGCCCGGCTTGACGAGGAAGGTGGAGTGCAGTCGGCCGCCCGTGGTGGTGTAGAGCAGGTCAATGCCCGGCCAGACGTCCCGGTAACGCACGGTGGCATCGGCAGGACGTCCGGTCTTCTCCTGGAGTTGAGGGTTTGTTAAGGGGCTGATGATGGCCGGCGTCGGCTCCTGCCACTGAGGGCGGAGTTCCGGGTTGGCGCCCACGAAATCGAGCGTCACGACCCAGCGCGCGCTGGCCGCCGCTTCGCTTTTGGCGATGAGCTCCCGGCCCCAGGCGGCCTTTCGAACGATCCCGGGTGAGGGCCTGGACCCGGTCAGGGCGACCGTGAGGCCTTGAGGAGTAAAGTACAGGGTGGTCTCCTGCCCATGGACGTAGTAACCGATGCGAGAATCCAGTTCCCCGTAGTTCTTGACGAAGACGAGGGAGGGCGTGGGAAGAGTAGTCGGCACCGTCACTCGTCGCACCGCCTTCAGTCGCTGCGGCGACGTGAGTGGAGCCGGCGGCGAGGCGGACGATGACGCGCCGGTCCCAACGGCGCTCGCAGGCTGTGTGCGGGAGGCGTACACCAGCCCGAGAGTCAGCGTCCCAAGCGTCATCGCCAGCGCCCCGATGCCGGCCCATCGGCCGGTGCGCCACTCCGACCGTCCTATTGGAGAGAAGCTGTTGCAACGATGGTCTGTCATGCTGGCCATCAACATGACCTCGTTTGTCGTCTCTAGTTGTCTGGATTGCTGGATCATTTTATGCCCCTCCAATCACACTCTCTATCACGATGACTATCCTTGATAACAAG
>JAGWRQ010000129.1 GCA_028869615.1 Candidatus Methylomirabilota bacterium
CGCGGTGAGGGGTAGAGCAGAGGAGAGGGTGGGGATATTGTCTGACAAGATCTTGTCGAGGATTGTGGGCGTTGCGGGACTGGTGGGGCTATTGCTGCTGTCAGGGTGTGAGCTCCTCCCGGCTGAGTTTAGGTCGGTCAAATCACCGATCAGGCTGTCTCCGCTTAAGCATGAGGTGACGGTTCAACCGGCCCATGGGATGGGTCCTGCGCCGTTTAAGATTGATCAAGCAAGGGCCGGGTCAGTCGAGGTGCAACTCACTCTTTCCAATCCGACCACCTCGACGATTCGGATAGTCTGGACAGAGGGGACCTTCATTACGGCAGATAGTATTGTGTACTCGATCGGGGTGAAAACCGATCGAGACGGGTCGTCAACGGAGCCCACGATCATTGAGGCCAACAGCACGATCCGAGTGACGGTCATTGCCCTCGCTAAAGACCGCAAGCCGGTGACGTCGGGAGACAAGTCGGTTGAGGCGCCTTATCGGGTGGGGCTCAAGCTCACTGCTGAGCATGTGCTTGAACGGTGGAAGGGCACAGTGTGGATCTTTGTCCTGTGAGTCATGTTCGTAACGAAGAGATGTCCTGGGCGTGGGAGGGAGCGAGACAATGCGGGTAATGGGGAGAGCGGTGGGGCGCACAGTGCGAGGTGCGAAGCTCGTTGGGCGCTCTGTTCTCAAAAGCGGGGTATGGATATGGGGAGCTGTTCTGACGTGTAGTTTTCTCTTATTCTGGATCGTGAATGGGTGGAGCGATGAACCCCTGCAGACGGGTGGACATCACCATCACCCGGTGGTGACGCCCCCGCAGAAGAACGTGCAACCAAGTGCTGCAGTAAAGCAACAGCCTCGTCTTGCGATACCCAAGGGGTGGCGTTTTACCATACCGGCCGGCGATCATCACGCCGGACGCCAAATTTTTGCCGACTTTGAATGTTTTAAGTGTCATGAAGTTGCCGGCGAGGACTTTCCTGCACCTAAAGCCGAACAGGGCGATGTGGGGCCTGCTCTCTCGGGGATGGGGGCGATGCATCCCGCAGAGTATTTCCTCGAGACGATGATCGACCCGAATGCCTCCGTGGCCTGGCGGATCAAGCACCACAAGGATGAAGACAAAGGGTATCTCGGCGCTGACGGCAAGACAAAGATGCCCAGTTACAACGATACGATGACAGTCCAGCAACTTATCGATCTGGTGGCCTATCTGAAGAGTTTGACTGAGGGCGGGCATCGGCATTGAGGGCGGTGTGAGACGCAACGTGCGGGATGCGAGGGGCGACCTGTACCGGAAGCAGCAGCGCTTCTTTGCGCAGGTCTACGAGTCCGGTCATCCGACACCGTGGCCTTCCACTGAACCGACGCCGGCTGTCAGCCGATTGGCGCATCTGCTGAAGCGGCACAAAGCGCGTAGTCGGGTACTCGACTTGGGTTGTGGCGAGGGACGGCATACGCTACTCTTCGCCAGGGCCGGACTATTTACGGTTGGCCTTGACTATCTGGCTACGCCCCTCAAAACGGTTGCGCAACGGGCACAAGAGCAACAACTGACTCCACGGATCGAGCTCCTGCTGGGCGATGCGCTCATGCCGCCTTTGAAGCCGGGTAGTTTTGACGCGCTGGTGGACAGCGGGGTATTCCATCACCTCAGGAAGGCCGATTGGCCGGCCTACTTCAACCGTGTGCTGGGCCTGGTAAAGCCTGGGGGGTGCTTTCACCTGACGGTCTTCAGTACCAAGTTCAAACATTATCCCGGCGAGCGGCGGACACGCAACTGGTCCGTCCACCGCAACCACTATGACCGTTTCTTCGCCAAGTGCGACTTCACCGAAATCTTTAGCAGGCGGTGTGAGATCCTGGCGATCGAAGAGGAGCGCGCGGGGCTGAACGGCTTCTTTCACGTTCTCATGCGGACGCGTCCACCTCATTGCAGGCGCGCCGATCAGGGTCGTCCGTGTTGACATCCCGTCCTCGCCTGAGCCTCATGCTGGTCGTTGGTCTCTTTGTTCTACTTGGCATCGTACCCTTGGCGAATTTGCCTGCCGCCCTCGTCTCACCGACAAAGGCGGAAGCGGTACCTGAAGGCGGTATGGCCCTTGAGGATCCTGAGATCCGTGGGATCCTCGCACAGCCGACCCTTCACCGGCAGATCCCACGCATCCGGTTCGCGAGTGATCGCCGAACCTACGAGTTTCTGGCCAGTCACCCGCCGCTTGCAAGTCAGCTTGCGAAGCGCCTACAACCACAGCTGGAAGGATATATCGTCACGCGGGTTGAGCAAGGCGTCTACACGATCGAAGACGGCGGCGCCCTGCGAGGCGAAGCGAGGCTGATCGCAGCGACAGGCGATCAGCACATCTATCGGTTCCAGGGGGAGTTCCGATCCCTCGCAAATCTCCTCCACTTTACCGGTCGGATGGTGGTGATCTTCCGCTATCGTGAGGTCCGGGACGGGAGCCGGTCCTACATAGACAGCGATCCGAACTTTTACCTGCGGATCGATCACCTGTTTTTCCACGTCATCACGAAGCTCCTGTCGCCGGCTATTACATCGATTGTCGATCGGCGGGTCAAGATGATCGTTGAGGCGAGTCATAAGCTCTTCGATCAGATACGCACAGATCCCGACGGGCTCTATCGGCAGATGAGTACGTGGCCGGAGGTGCATCCAGAGGACTTGGAGGCATTCCGGCAGACCTTCCTCAGCAGGGGGGTGGCGATGCGATGACCCTGCGAGAGGCGATTGGTCAGCTCTTTATCCTTGGGTTTGAGGGGCATACGCCATCCAAGGCCCTTGAGACCTTCGTACGAGATCTCGCCCCTGGCGGCTTGATCCTGTTTGGACGCAATCTTGGCAGCCCGGAAGAGATCGCGGTGCTTACCGACGCCCTCCAAGCTGCCTCTTCGACGCCGCTCTTCTTGGCGATTGACCAGGAGGGCGGGAAGGTGGCTCGTCTGCAGGCCCCTTTCACGCGGTGGCCATCCGCCGAAACGGTCGGAGCGGCGGGCTCCGCAGAGCTGACCTATGCCATGGCCGCATCGATCGCCAGGGAGCTCGTGACGGTCGGGATCAACATGAACATGGCGCCGGTGCTCGATGTCCTGACGAATCCGGCGAATCCGGTCATGGCGGGCCGCACCTATGGCTCCGATCCGCATCGGGTGGCGGAGCATGGGATCGCCTTTTTCAGAGGGCTTGCGGACCACGAAGTAGTGGCGGTCGGTAAGCACTTCCCGGGCCACGGTGATACCACGATTGACTCCCATCTGGCGCTGCCGGTGGTGCCGCACGATTCAGACAGACTCTCAGCGGTCGAGCTTGTCCCATTCGCCACCGCGATCAGCGCAGGCATTCCGGCGCTGATGACGGCTCATCTTCTGGTGCCTGCTCTGGATCCGAAACAGCCGGCTACTTTATCGCGACCGATCCTGACCGATCTGCTGCGAGAGCAGATAGGTTTCTGCGGTCTGGTCATCAGTGACGACCTCCTGATGCAGGGGATCGCCGACAGTACGCCACCCGGTGAGGCGGCGGTGCGATGTCTCGATGCCGGGGGCGATCTCATGCTGATCTGCCAGGACGAGGCGGCGCAGCGGCAGGCGCTCCACGCGGTGACTGAAGCTGTGGAGACTGGGCGACTGTCTGAAGCGCGGGTGCGAGTTTCGTGTGACCGAATCGCCAAGGCGAAGGCGCAGTACCTGCGTCGCAAGCGGGCGGCGTCCGCCGAGGAGATCCGCGCGGTTGTAGGCTGTGACGCCCACCAGCGGCTGGCCGAGCGTCCGGCGCAGCGTCCGTCATGAAGCGTCTGAGCCGGCTGGTTGTCCCGCTTGTGGCATTGGTGCTTGCGGCATGCACTGCCGGTGCCGGACTACAACTTCTGTCGTCCCCCGATGAGAAGCTGCGCGTGGAGCAGAGCGCGCATAAGCTGGTGAAGGCGCTCCCCCCCAACGTGTCCAGGCGGTTGTTTACGTTCCAGATCGTGGACGATGATCGGGCCTCCGGATGGAATATTGCGCCGGGGCTCATCTACATCAGTCAGGCGGCGGCTCGTCATGCGTCCGACGATGAGTTGACCCAGTTCATCGCCCATAGCATGGGTCACGACTTGCTGGCCCATCCCGTGACCGAAACGGACATCTCAGATGCTCGTCAGGCAGCGGAAATTGCCGCCGTTGTAGTGGTGCCTGGAGGGATCGTGTTAGCGGGGATCGCGGAAGGCTTCACGCGTGGCAGTGAGTATACTATCGCTCAGGAGATCGAGGCGGATCGCATCGGGCTGCGACTCTGGCTTCGCAGCGGTCAGACGTGCACGATGTGGATCTCGCTGCGCCAGGCCCAGAAGGCGCACGGCAAAGGTTGGCATGAGCCGATTAAGGACGTGGCCCCGCCCTTCGATGATCTCATTGCGACTGCCGTGGAGGAATGTGTGGGCCGACAGTAGAGGCGCCGCTTACCGCGCCCGGTGCGACGTGCGAGTTGCAAGGTAGTCAGTGACGCGGGGATGTGCCGGCTGCCTCAACGAGAGCTCGAAAAAGCGCGAGCTGTTCGGGGTGGCGGGCAACCATCCGCTCAGGGTGCCAGTGGACGGCGAGGAGAAATCGTCCGACGCCCTCAACCCCTTCGACGACCCCGTCAGGGGCTACGGCGTTGACCGTGAGGCCCGGCGCCAGCTCACGGATGATTTGGTGATGGGTACTGGTCACGTGCAACTCCTGAACACCGAGCATCCCGGCGAGGCGAGAGCCTTCGATAATTGTCACCTGGTGGGCCGGCTCCCCGCGCCGCTCGCGAGGGCTCTGGTGGGTCGGGTCGGTCTCTTGCCGGTAAGAGAGGTCCTGGTAGAGGCTGCCGCCCATGGCCACGTTCAGAACCTGGAGCCCGCGACAGATTCCTAAGAGCGGCAGGTCACGGCTGCGAGCGGCGTGAACCAACTCCACTTCGAAGCGATCCCGCTCTTCATCGATCTCACCGCACTGTTCAAGGACGATCTGGCCGTAGAAGGAGGGATGGATGTCGGCCCCTCCGGTCAGGAGGAGCCCATCAATTGCGTCCAGGCATGCCTCGGCTAAGACAGGCTCCGCGTTAGTGATCGGCAGGATCAGCGGCAAGCCACCGGCCTCCAGGACGGCGCGAGGGTAGCCCTCCAGGATCGCCTCCCAGCGTTCGTCGCCATCCCAATGGTGCCAGCTCGTAATCCCGATCCTCGGTCGCATCTATGACGCCTTCCGCACGACGCGGCCTGGCTTGGCGCCGGTGTGCTCGCCGGCCTCAACCACCGGGACCCCGTTAACGAAGACATGATGGATGCCGACGGGGTACCGGATCGGGGCGTCGTAGGTCGCCAGGTCGGCTACGGTCGCCGGGTCGAAGAGGACCAAATCGGCCACGCATCCGGGCTGCAGACGTCCACGGTCCGGCAGGCCGAGCTTACGACATGGATCCCAGGTCATCTTCCTGATGGCGGTCGGCAGGTCAAGCACGCGGCTTTCCCGCACCAAATGACCCAGCACTCGCGGGAAGGTCCCGAAGGTTCTTGGATGAGGCCGACCATGACTGAGTGGGCCCTCATGGCTGCGACAGCCGGAGTCCGACCCGATCATCGCATACGGCTTTTGCAGGATCGCTCTCAGATTGTCTTCACACATGGTGAAAAAGATGGTATCGACCTGCATCCGCTCTGCCAGAAGCAACTCGAGGATAAAGTCGATCGGTTCCCTATCGGCCAGTTTCGCCGCCTCGCTGATGCGTAACCCCTCATATCGTCGGTGCGCTGCCTGGGTGACTTCGGAGATCATCAGTCTGGACCAGTAATCAGGTGGGTAGTGCGTAGTCATCTCCTGGGCGATCCGGACGCACAATGCCGGGTTGCGTAGCCGTTCGACCCGCTCCCGTTGTCCGCCTTCTAAGGCCCAATCCGGTAAGACCGCCTGAAGCCCGGTGTTGGAGGCGGTGTAGGGGTACCGGTCGCAGGAGACGTCAAGACCTCTTGCCTGTGCATCTTCGATGAGTCGAAACGCCTCGGCCAGTTTCGGCCAGTTGCGCTCACCGGAGGTCTTGAGATGAGAGATCTGAAGGGAGATGTGTGCGTGCTCCGCTATACCGACAATCTCCTCGATCGCCTCAAGTAACCCATCGCCTTCGCTCCGCATGT
>JAGWRQ010000130.1 GCA_028869615.1 Candidatus Methylomirabilota bacterium
AGTCGGCTCCTCAGCTCGTGCAGCCGCTCCTGGGCGGCAGCCCTCGCCTGTTCCTGCTCCAGCTCGCGGATTCGCATGGCCTCCTGTTCGGCCTCCACGGCCGCCATATCGGCCTGTACCGATTCCACCTCGCTCTGCGCAGTCAGAGCCAGATCCTGGAGCAGCGTCAGTTGTTGCCGCAACTGCTGCAACTCGGAGAACTTCACAAAGCCCTTGAGCTCAAGCGCCCGGTCCTGGTAGGCGCGATAGCGCTCCGCCTTGTTCGCTTGTCGCTTGAGGGAGTTCTTTTGCCGCTCTACCTCGCGGATGATATCGCTCACCCGGAGCAGGTTCTGCTCCGCCGCCTCCAGCTTGGCGAGCGCGGACCTCTTCCTCACCTTATAGGTCATGATGCCGGCAGCCTCCTCAATGAGGAGCCGCCGTTCGGCCGGCTTCGCGCCGACAATATCGCCGATATGGCCCTGTTCGATCAGGGCATACGGCTCAGCCCCTAGCCCGGTATCCAGGAATAGATCGGTAATATCGCGCAGCCGGCACGGAACGTGATTCAGGAGGTACTCGCTCTCACCGGAGCGGTACAATCGGCGGGTGACCGTCACCTCGTGAAATTCCGTCGGGATGTTGCCATAGTTATCGGTAAAGATCAGCGAGACCTCCGCCATACCAAGCGGCTTCCGGACGCTGTTGCCGGCAAAGATCAGGTCGTCCATTCGATCGCCACGCAACAGCTTCGCGCTCTGCTCGCCGAGGGCCCATCGGATCGCGTCGGAGAGGTTGCTCTTGCCGCAGCCGTTCGGACCGACGATAGCCGTCACGCCGGGCTCGAAGGTCACCTCGACCTTCTCAGCAAACGATTTGAAGCCGAACGCGGTTAATCGCAGAAGCCGCATTGCCCGACACCACCATCAGCCAAGATCATGACCGGACTATGTTGACCCACGCTGATGCCTCCTCAATCCGAGCCCAACCGAGATAAGATGGTGACACCCTACCAGATCCGGTATATCCCTGTCAAGAAAAATACAAGACACAGTAGTTAGTCAATGGAGTGACTACTAGATATTGTGGATAAACTGTTCGGTAGGGAAGTGAGGGCATTTCGAGCAGCCTCTCGTTCGGCTGCTTGCCGGTTTCGTCCCTTGCCCTTTGCAATCGGTGACCGTCCGACTTTCACCTCAACCTCGAACGTCGGAGCATGAGCGCTGCCGGACCGGCGAATGAGACGATAACGGGGGGTTGCGCGAAGGAGCGATTGAGCGAGTTGTTGCAAGGCAGTTTTCGGATCGAGGGTCAACCGTTCCCTTTCAAGGGTTCTGAGGCTGGCCTCTCGCGCCAGATTGCGGATCACCTCAGCGCCGCCGTCCAGGTAGATTGCCCCTATCACAGCCTCGAAGGCACTTGAGAGGACTCTTGTCTTTTGCCTCCCCCCGGTCAACTCTTCTCCTTTGCTCAATAGGAGCAATGGCGCAAGGCCGTAGAACTGCGCCATGTCGGCCAGTGCAGCGGCGCTTACGAGGTTTGCTCGACGCTGGGTGAGTTCACCTTCCGAGGCGGTCGGAAGCAGGGAGACGAGCGCGTCACTCACATAGAGACTCCAGACTGCATCCCCCAGGAACTCAAGCCGCTGGTAGCGCAGACGGACGTCCGCCTGCGAGGGATCGGTAGAGGAGGGGTGGGTCAACGCAGCTTGAAGGAGCGTCCGGTCTCGGAACCGATGGCCGCAGAAGGAAGGAGGAAGGGATTGCGCAGCCGCCTGTGAGGATATCATCATAGGCTACGGATAGCATAGTTGCTGCGTCGGGTCAATGCAGCGAATGACGTATTGCGTGTCGCGATCCGGATGGGACGTGAGCCTTGCGGGGGAATCCGTGCCCCCAGCTATAGACTGAGGCCTACTGGATCGGATGTCGACGCCTCCGGTGGTCGATGTTTCAGAATGAAACCGAGTGAAACATCCCGTTTCATTTGGAAGTAACTTCTCGCATCTAATCCTCTCCTTCTCTTGGCTTGGCCCTATCGTGAAACACAATAAACACGCCCGGTTAGAGCAACCTGCCACCAAGATTTCCGTTTTGGCATGCCGCTTGTTAACAAGGACAGTTATCGGGAGAGAAGGCGAGTCAATCCCACAACGAGCGGAGGTGCGTATGAGCACGAATAGCAAGGGATGGGTATACGACAACATTCTTATCGAACGCCTCGGTCTGACGCACCGGGAGGGAGAGGTGCTCGCTTGGGTCACTGATGGGAAGACCAATGCTGAGATCGGACTGATTCTCGACAGGAGCCCCCGGACCGTGCAGAAGCACCTGGAGCATATCTTCGAGAAGCTGGGAGTGGCAACGCGCACGGCGGCCGCTGTGCGCGCACTCAACCTGACCTCTTCTCAAGAGTCCCACTAGTCGTCTCCTTGCTCCAAGTGATCGGATGGAGTTGGTAGCCTCTTCGCTAGACCAAAGATCGTTGTGTTGTGGGCGTCGTTATTGGCTTGACATCGAGACTCATTTCAGATAGTCGATCATGAAGTTAATTAACATTGCGAAGCCAGTTCTCAGTTATAATAGGACGCTATGGGTCTCTGCCAGTTCTCAACCAGGCGCAGGATCCTTCTGCCCATCTTTTTCTGCTCGATCGTCTTGCTCCTGTTGGGTATCCGTGTCGCGATGGCCCAGGAAGCGGGGACGATCGTGAGCGTCGTGGGAAGGGTGGAGGTCTTTCGGGCCCGGCAGTGGCAACCGGTAGGGCTCCGTTACGCACTTGCACCCGGGGATGTAGTGAGGACAGGCCCGGGAAGTCGAGCGGCCATCCTCCTCTCAGACGACTCCCAGATCAAGGTCAACGCCAACAGTGCCCTGGAGATTACGGCGGTGATGCCGCCTCTGGGGAAACCTACCCGCGCTGCAGTCGGTCCTCTCCAGACGATCCTCAACCTGTTAAAAGGGGAGGTCTGGAGTTCAAGTCACGGCAGACCCTTTCAGATTCGGACGCCTGCGGCGACGGCAACCATTCGGGGAACAGAGTTCGATCTCGCCATCGGCCCCGGCAATGAATCCAGTCTTGCCGTGCTGGAGGGGGCAGTCGAATTTCGAAATCCTCAAGGAAGTGTCGTGGTGAGGGCCGGAGAAGCAGCAACAGCCAAGGTAGGCGAACCCCCAAGTAAGACCCTCCTCCTCAAGCCACTCGATGCGGTCCAATGGTCTCTTTACTACCCGGGAATAGTCAGCTTCCGGGACTATTCGCTGACCGGTGTCGCCCCGAATCTGCTCCCAGAACGGCTGGCCGATGCCGAACAGAGGGTGGTCTCCGGACCAGCGAATTCAGAGGCAAGGCTCACGCTGGGCGAGATCCTCTTCGATCTGGGAAGGCCCGTCGAGGCACAGAGGGAATTTGAGACAGCCCTGACCCTTGATCCGGGAAGCCTAAGAGCCCTCGCCGGTCTCGGGTGGGCCTACCTGATGGAGGGAAGGCTCCAGGAAGCCTTGGGGACGTTTCAGCGGGTAACACCTTCTACCCTTTCGGCCCTCGTCGGACAGGCCAACACGCTGTATCGACTCGATCGCTTCGACGAGATGGAGGAGGTCATCGCTGAGGCCAAAGGCCGCTTCCCATCCTCCCCGCAACCCCCGACTCAGGCCGCGCTTCTCTATCTCATTCAGGGCCGGGTGGCCGAGGCGCGTCAGGAGCTGGAGCACGCCTTGGCCCTCGATCCCGGATACGCGCCGGCTCATGGCCTTCGCTCCAACATCGCGCTGGTTCGGAATGAGAAGGGGGTAGCGCATCAGGCGGCACTGCAGGCGATCACAGCCAATCCATCCTCCGCCTCGTCCTACCTTGACCTCAGTCTGGCGCATCAAGCCGAGTTCCGCCTGGAGGAGGCGCTTGCAGCGGCCAGGAAGGCACTGGAACTGGAGCCCGACAATCCCATAGCCATGATCCAGGTAAGCCGCCTCCTCTTTGGTCTCGGGAACCTCTCCGAGGCATTGAGCATGGCCGAGGAGGCGCGTCGAAGGGCGCCCCAGGATCCTCATATCACGAGCACATGGGGCTTCCTTGTGTTGGCTCAGGGGAAGGTCCACGAGGCCTTGGCCGCCTTTGATCAGGCGATCGAGCAGGATTCCACCCGCGGGGAGCCCCATCTGGGCAGGGGCCTGGCGCTCTTCAGGCAGAATAAGACAGATGAAGCGGTCCAGGAGATGCGGATAGCCACCCTCCTGGAGCCCAAGGTCTCACTTTTTTGGAGCTATCTGGGGAAGGCGCTCTATGAGGTGAAGCGCTACCCGCAAGACGGCGATCCCCTTGCCGTCGCCAAACAACTGGATCCGAAGGATCCAACGCCCTGGTTCTATGACGCCATCCGCAAGCAAAGCATCAATCGGCCGGTCGAAGCGCTGGAGGATCTACAACGATCGATCGAGTTGAACGACAATCGGGCGGTCTACCGGTCACGCTTGTTGCTGGATCAGGATCTGGCCGCGCGCGGCGCGACGCTTGCCCGGATTTACAATGAACTGGGATACCAGCAACGCGCGTTGGCTGAAGGCTGGCAAGCGCTCACCGTTGATCCGGCCAACTACTCGGCCCATCGGTTTCTGTCCGACTCCTATGCCGCCTTGCCCCGCCACGAGATCGCCAGAGTCAGCGAGTTGCTCCAATCTCAGCTCCTGCAACCGATCAGCATCACCCCGGTGCAGCCGCAACTGGCAGAGAGCAATCTCTTCATCCTGGACCGTGCGGGGCCGCAAGACCCCTCTTTGAACGAGTTCAATCCTCTCTTTGTTCGGGATCGCTTTGCGCTCTTGGCTTCTGGGATTGCAGGTCAACAAGACACGACCGGCGATGAGGTTGTCCACTCAGCAGTTTGGGGACCTGTCTCTTACAGCCTGGGACAATTCCACGACAAAACGAATGGATTCCGGAACAACAACGATCTGAGGCAGGATATCTGGAATGCTTTTGTCCAGGCGAGCCTCACACCCAGCACCAGCGCACAGATCGAATATCGGTTCACCGATACCCACAAGGGGGATCGAGACTTCCGCTTCTTGGGGGACTTTCTGCCCAACCTTCGGCAGGAGCGAGAAACACATTCGGCGCGACTCGGTCTTCATCACGCATTCTCTCCCCGTTCCGATCTGATCACCTCCTTTATCTACAAGCACGCAGACAATGATCTGCGAGATCGACCCTTTCCTTTCTTGGGGCTCGATTCTGCGGAAAAGGAGAATGGCTATCTCGGCGAGGTCCAGCACCTGTTCCGATCCGACCCATTGCACGTAATCAGTGGCCTTGGACATGTGACACTAGAGCGTAGGGAGACAGATACCCTTGATATTGAGCCACTGGGAAAGTTCGCCACAGTCGACACAAAGGGTAGGCATCATACCAACCTGTACGTCTACTCCCTCATTAACTATTTCAAATGGGCCACGGTGACGGTTGGCGTAAGCGTCGATTTCTTCAGAAGTAAGATCGTGGATCGTGACCAGGTCAACCCGAAGTTCGGGGTGACGTTTAACCCTCTCCCCAACACGACGCTGCGCGCAGCGGTCTTCCGAACCTTGAAGAGAAGCCTGCTCTCGGACCAGACTATTGAACCGACGCAGGTGGCCGGCTTCAACCAGTTCTTTGATGAGGGTAATGGCACAAAAGCGTGGCGTTACGGTGTCGGCATCGATCAGCGATTCTCGCCTACGCTCTATGCCGGCGCTGAGGTGTCCAAGCGGAACCTGGAGGTACCTTTTTTCCGAACCGATACCGTCAACGGTGTTTCCCAAACCAGAACTGTAGGGGTTGATTGGCGAGAGTATCTGGCCCGCGCGTATCTGTACTGGACACCCCACACCTGGCTTGCGGTCAGTGGGGAGTATCAGTTTGAACGATTCAGCCGAAATAGAGAGTTCGTGGCGGGGATCAGGGATGTCAACACGCACCGTCTCCCGTTTGGGATCAGCCTCTTCCATCCATCCGGTTTCAGCGGCAGATTGAAGGTGACCTATGTGAATCAGGAGGGGGATTTTAACCCGCAGAATTCGCCACCGGACTTCTTTCAACACGGAGCTGATCGGTTCTGGATCGTTGACGCTGGCGTGCGTTACCGTCTCCCCAATCGATTCGGGTTCATCACCGTCGAGG
>JAGWRQ010000131.1 GCA_028869615.1 Candidatus Methylomirabilota bacterium
GATGCAGCTCTTATGCGGGTGCAGGAATTCGATGGGGTCTTCGATGGTGACGATGTGCTCATGGCGCTCTCGGTTGATCTTGTCGATCATGGTGGCCAGTGTGGTCGATTTCCCCGAACCGGTCGGTCCGGTGACGAGGATGAGCCCCTTTGGCTTCTCGCAGAGGCCGGCCACGACCTTAGACAGGCCTAATTCCTCGAAGGTGTGAATGGCGTACGGGATCGGGCGGATCGCCATGCCCACCGCCCCCCGCTGCATATAGACATTGGCCCGGAACCTGCTCAATCCCTTGATTCCGAAGGAGAGGTCCAGTTCCTGCGCTTCTTCAAACTGTTGCTTCTGGGCGTCGGTCAGAACGCTGTAGGCCAGGCTTTTCGTGTCCGTCGGGAGCAGCGGCGTGTCCCCGAGAGGCGAGATCCGGCCGTGCAGACGCACCATCGGCGGGACGCCGGCGGTCAGGTGAAGATCGGAGGCGGCGCGCTCAACAACCTCCTTCAACATCTGGTGCAGGTCCATACTCACCTCCCATCGAATGGAGCAGCAAGATCAGTGCCCCATGGACTTAGCTGATAGCTTATTGCTGCTCTTAGAAGAGGCTGGTGACCCGAACCACCTCCTCGACGGTCGTGATGCCTTCCCGCATCTTCTGCAGGCCGCTCTCCCGCAGCGTCTGCATCCCGTATTTGCGTCCAAGCGTTCGAAGCTCAGCGGTGGAAACGCCGTTCAGAATCGCCCCCCGGATCTCCTCATTGAGCAGTGCCACCTCGTAGAGACCGATCCTGCCCCGATAGCCCGTGTCACTGCACGCGGCACACCCCTTGCCCCGATAGCAGGGCACACGCCTCGCCTCCTGCGGACTGAACCCGAGATCCTCCAGGGTAGAGACGGGAACCGAGACTTCCGTCCGACACTCCACGCAGAGCCGTCGGACCAGACGCTGAGCCAGCAGCAGGTTGAGCGAGGCGCTCACCAGATACGGCGGCACGCCCATGCTGGTCAGCCGCCCCACCGTGCTCATCGCGTCGTTGGTATGGACCGTGCTCAGCACCAGGTGGCCGGTCAGGGCGGCCTTGATCGCGATCTCGGCCGTCTCGAAATCGCGAATCTCCCCCACCATGATGATGTCCGGGTCTTGCCGGAGGAACGATCTGAGCAAGGCGGCGAAGGTGAGGCCGATATCCGTCTTGATCTGCGTCTGGTTGATTCCGGTCAGGTTGTACTCGATCGGGTCTTCCGCGGTCATGATGTTGGTGTCGACGTTGTTGAGCCGAGCGAGCGCCGAATACAACGTCGTTGTCTTCCCGCTCCCGGTCGGGCCGGTCACCAGGATCATGCCGTACGGAGCAAATATGGCCTTCTCAATCATGGCGAGTGCCTCAGGCTCGAACCCGAACTTACTCATGTCCAATTCGAGGTTCTCGCGATTCAGCAATCGCATGACAACCTTCTCTCCGAACAGCGTCGGGATTATCGAGACCCGAAGGTCCACCTCCCGCTGCCCCGCCCTGACCTTGATCCGCCCGTCCTGAGGCATGCGCCGTTCGGCAATATCCAATCGCGCCATGATCTTGACGCGAGAGGTGACCGCAGGGTGCATTGTGAGGGGCGGCGACATCACCTCGTGGAGAATGCCGTCGAGCCTGAAACGAATACGGAAGGTCTTTTCGTACGGCTCGATGTGAATATCGGAGGCGCCCTTGTTGATCGCGTCGGTCAGGATGAGGTTGACCAGTTTGATTACCGGGGCCTCTTCGGTGGCTCGGTACAGATCGGCCAGATCAATTCCTCTCTGATCCGGCTCAGCGATCCCAAGCTCTTTTTGCTCAAAATCCCTGACCAGGCTTCTGGCGAAACCTGCCGTCTCGTAGTACCTGTTGAGCGCGTTCTGGATGGATGTCTCCGAGGCAACCATCGGTTGGATGTTGTGGCCGGTAATGAATCTGACTTCATCGATGGCAACGATGTCGGACGGGTCCGCCATTGCCACCCTCAGGCTGCCTCCGGTCCGGCTCACAGGGATGAGCAGGTACTTCCGAGCGACTTCGGCGGGAACAAGCGCGAGGATGGCAGGGTCGATCGTACCCTTACTCAGATCAACGGGCGGCACCCCATATTGGCGCCCCAGAAAGGACGTAATCGCCTCCTCGTTGAGATACTTGAGCTTGACGAGAATCGATCCGATCCGTCCGCCGGAGCTCTTCTGCAGCGCAATGGCCTCATGCAATTGCTCTGGCGTGATCAGGTTGGCCCTCACCAGCATCTCGCCTATTCGTCCGGATGACATGCGCTAACCCTTCTTCGGCTGGCTTGTTATGACTAATGCAGGCATTCGCGGTGAGATATTGTCTTACGCTATTCCTGAAAAGTCAAGCGATTACGTCCACGACGGCTTGCCGCATCGCCTCCTCCGAGGGGGTTTGCCCGGTCCACAGCGCGAAAGCCAGGGCGCCCTGATACAGCAGCATGCCCAGTCCGCCCAGCGCCCGACACCCTCGCTTCTCCGCCTCTCGCAGCAACGCGGTCTCCCGCGGCCGGTAGATCAGATCGTACACCAGCGCGCCGGGCCGAAGAAGGGCGGGGTCAATCGGCGGAGGATCTGAGGGGCCGAGACCGACCGATGTTGTATTCACCACCAGCGTGCAGTCTCTCACCCTGGCCGGTATGTGGGGATCGTCCGGCCCCAGCCCGATGGCCGAAACCCCGGTTTCCCGGTCGACAAACTCAGCCAGCGACTGCGCGCGCTCAACGGTCCGGTTGACAATCGTAAGCTCCACCGCGCCGGCCTCGGCCAGACTGAAGGATACAGCCCGCGCCGCACCGCCCGCCCCAAAGATCACAACACGCTTCCCGCACGGGAGAAAATCCGCCTCCTCCTGGAGTGATCGAAGAAATCCCTGTCCGTCGGTATTGGCGCCGAGCAGACGCCCGCCTCTCGCGACGATCGTATTGACCGCGCCCACCGCGGCGGCCTCTTTTGTCAGGGTGTCGACGAGCGCGAAGGCCTGCTCCTTATGGGGGATCGTGACGTTCGCGCCTCCGAAGTTTTCCATCCCACGGAGCGACTCGAACGCGGCCGGCAAGCCGGCGGATTGTACCCGCCACGGAATATACAGGCCGTCGATCCCGGCCGCCTGGAGCGCGGCATTCTGCATAACCGGCGACAGGCTATGCGCCACAGGATCGCCGAAGAGGATGAATACCTTCGCCGCGGCCGTAAATCGCAAGCTAATTGAATCCCTCCGCAAGCACACGCTCCAGCTCGACCCCGATCTGCGCTCTCCGCCCCTCATCGATCAACTTGCTCCCGTCCTTATTGGTCACATAAAAGACGTCTACGATCTGCTCGGCCTCGGTTGTGATCTTGGCGGAACGTATATCCACCTCAAGCTGCGACAGGGTGCTGGTGATGAGGTACAGGAGCCCCAACCTGTCCCGTGTCCGAATATCCAGGATGGTGTATGCCTGAGAGACTAGGTTGTCGAATTCCACCTTGATCGGGAATTCCATGCCTTTCTGGATCGGCCGGACCAAGACCTCCTTCCTGCGGCTCCTGATGAGATCATGGACAGCCACCTTGCCCGCGAGCACATCCTGCAGATCCGCAATGATCCGATCCCAGACGGCAGGGTCTTCAATGGCCGCGCCGCTGCCGTTGTCGACCCTGAAGTGCCGGATCACCATCCCGCTTGACAGGGTGAAAATCTGGGCGCTCAGGATGTTCATCCCGTTCGCGGTGAGCGTCCCCACAACCTGCGCGAACCGTCCGTGGCGGCCATAGGCGCACACGGTAAATTCAGAGTAGCCGGCCAACGGGAATGCCGCCCATACGCTCACCGCCTCTTCACCCCGTTGTACGCGCTGAATGAGGCGCACGTGCGAGGCGATCTTGTGGAGCGGGGTCGTCAGCAGGTACCGCGTTGGGGCCTCCTGCAGGTACTTTTTCACCGCCTCTACCCCGAACTCCGGTGACAGTTCCTGGGTCAGCTGGGATTTGACCCGCTCGGCGCGAGCCAGATCGTCTTCACCCTCCGGGATGCCCCTGGTGAGGACGGTATGGGTCTTGATATACAGCTCCCACAGTAATGTGCCTTTCCACTCGGTCCAGACGCCGGGCCCGACCGCCTTGATATCGGCGAAGGTGAGCAGGTACAGCATCTTTAACCGGTCGAGCGTCTGCGCCTTTTTGGCAAAGTCGATCACAATCGCCTCATCGTCGAGGTCCAGGCGCTGGGCGATATGCGACATCTCCAGATGGCGCGCCACCAGGAAGACGACGGCATCGGCATCAGGCTCCGGGATGCCCATCCTGCGAAGAATTGCCCCAACCAGGGAGGCGCTCTTGGGCGCATGGTCGGCTCCCTCCCCCTTACCGATATCGTGGAGCAGGAGCGCCAATCGGAGGATTTCCAGTCGCTTGGCATCCGAGGCGAGCGAACGAAACTCTTCACCGTAAAATCGTGACACCTCATCCAGGTGTTCGAGCGTCTCGATGGCCAGAAAGGTGTGTTCGTCCACGGTGTACCGATGATAGAAATCGAACTGGACCAGGCGGGTGAGCTTGGCGAACTCCGGGATGTAGGCCCCGATCACGCCAAGTTCATGCATGTTCCGAAGCGTGGCGGCCACCCCTTTCGGTTCTCGCAGGATGGCCAGGAAAAAGCCAAGAGCCCGACTCGAACGCCTCACCCCCTCATCGATGAGATGCGTCTCGGCTCTGATCTGGTCCTGAATCTCCTGGCTCAACGTGTATCCCATCTGCTGCGCGTACCAGAAGACCTTCAGCAGTCGGACGGGGTCTTCCTGAAACAGGCTACGATTCTTCGGCGACACGTAGATGCAGCGATCGATCTCCGTCAGATCGTCGCCGATATCGCGCGCCTTCAGCCTCCGCATCACCCTCTCCACCTGCGACCTCCCTTGCGTGCAGCGCGAGATCACCTGCGCCGACAACTGCGAGATATCCTTTGCAGCCAGATAGTAGCGCTGCATAAACTGTTCAACGCCGTAACAGCCGGCCGTGCTCAGGAATCCAAGATTGGCTGCTACCTGCTCCTGCATAGAGAGCGAGAGCACGTCGTGCTTGCCCCCGCACAGGTAATGCAGTTCATTCCGCAGGCGGAGCATGAAATCCAGCGCCAGATCCCACCGTTCGCTCTCCTCCCGACTGAGAAGGCCTCTCTGCGCCAGCTCGGACGGCGCGCTCACCTGCTGGGTGATCCTGGCAATGCAGAGGGCGGCGTGCAGGTCTCTCAGGCCGCCGGGACCTTCCTTGATGTGGGGCTCCTGCACATAGATGGATGCACCGTACCGGTAGTGGCGTTCATGCAGTTCTTGAAGCTTCCGCTTGACGAGCGTATCGGCTTGCTTGTGCAAGACCGATCGCCCCAACTTGGCGCTGAACGCCTGATAGATCGCCGGGTCGCCGGCAAGGTATCGGGCCTCCATCATCGAAGTGCAGGAAGTTAGGTCATTCCGCGCCATTCGCACGCAGTCATCGATGGAGCGGCAGCAATGTCCCACAACGAACCCGACGTCCCAGAGGGTGCTCAACACCGGATGGAGGATCGTGTCCAGGTAGGCATCGGCCCTGCGGGGGTAGACAAACATGAGATCCACGTCGGAGGCCGGATTCATCTCCCGCCGGCCATAACCGCCCAGCGCAACCAGCGCACACCCGTTGCTGCGCCGCCTCAGATCCGGATCGCAGGCCACCTCCGCCAGTTGAAAGAGTGTGGTTACCACCGCGTCTGTGAGCGTGGCGATGGACCGGACTACCGCCTGCCCGGTTCCCCCATTCCGATGGCTGTGAAGAATCCGGGCCTGCTCATCGGCGATGAACCCTCTGAGGACCGGAATCAGACCGTTGGCTGCGTGGTTGCCTTGCAGCACGGATCGCAGGGCGTCGGCCAGCGCTGAGAACTCGACGGAAGCCGAGGGCATGGCGCCGGCGGGACTTGCGGCATTCGCCCCTCGGTTTCGCAGTATTGCGAAGCGGCCCTTCGCGATGGCTTGGAATCGCTTCATCCTTTACTCCGTCGATTGCACCTAGTATAGGCGGGCCGGCGGGACAGGGTCAAGGTCAATT
>JAGWRQ010000132.1 GCA_028869615.1 Candidatus Methylomirabilota bacterium
CTCCCCTCCTGGAGCTTCTGCTTGACAGGGGGGCGTGGGCCGGTTACACTACGTTCGGATGATTATACCTAGTTGAGCGAGGGAGGCCGATGGCCTCCTCTCCCTGTTTGATGGCGTCGATTCAGGAGGACTACATCGTGTATGCAATTATTGAGTCGGGAGGCAAGCAACGCCGTGTCAGCCCTGGCGCTCTTGTCACCCTCGAACGAATCGAGGGCGAGGCCGGGAAGCAGGTTGAGCTTTCAAACGTTCTGATGGTGGCCGATGGCGACCAGGTGAAGATCGGAGCCCCCTACGTACAGGGCGCTGCGGTTGTGAGTGAGATCGTCCGGCAGGGGCGGGGGCCCAAGGTCACGGTCTTCAAGTTCAAACGGCGCAAGCGCTATCGGCGCACGCAGGGCCACCGCCAGGCGCAGACTACCTTGCGAATCACAGAAATTAGGGGATAGGGTGGAGGGTTATAGGGGATAAGCTGTTGCTAAACCCTCAACCCTGTGTGGAGGTGAGTAATGGCACATAAAAAAGGGATGGGAAGTTCCCGGAATGGCCGGGATAGCCAAAGTCAGCGACTTGGTATGAAGGCCGCCGCTGGGCAGACGGTATCAGCGGGAAGCATTCTGATCCGCCAGCGCGGCACCCGTTTCAAACCGGGCAAGAATGTTGGAATCGGTTCCGACGATACACTGTTCGCCAAGGTGGCCGGGGTCGTGACGGTCGAGCACCGCGGGGGACAAGGCCGTTTCCTCAGCGTCATCGGTGGCTGAACGGTATCGGGTTTCTCGCACCCCACACCCCGCACTTTGCACCGACTTCGATGTTCGTCGATGAGGTCCGCATTCGGGTGGAGGCGGGAGACGGCGGCCGGGGTTGTATCAGCTTCCGGCGCGAGGCGCATGTCCCTCAAGGCGGGCCTGACGGCGGCGACGGCGGCGACGGCGGAAGCCTGTACCTTCTTGCCAGTCGTTCATACCGAACTCTGGACGATCAGAAGTATCAACGGCACTATCGGGCTCAGGGTGGCGCGCATGGACGCGGTAAGACCATGCATGGTCGACGCGGCGCTGACCTGATCATCTCGGTCCCGCTCGGTACGGTGGTCGTCGATGACGAGACCGGAGAACTGCTGGGCGACCTGGTTGAAGACGGACAGCAAGTGTTAGTCGCCAGAGGAGGAAAAGGCGGGCGAGGCAATGCTCGCTTTGCCACCCCAGTGCGACAGGCCCCTCGTTACGCCCAGCCTGGAGAATCCGGGCAGAGGCGTCAGCTCCACCTTACCTTAAAACTGTTGGCCGATGTCGGCCTGATCGGCCTGCCCAATGCGGGCAAGTCGGCCCTGCTGTGCTGCATTTCGGCCGCCCACTCGAAGGTGGCCGAGTATCCCTTTACGACCCTGACCCCGCACCTTGGAACTGTCGAGATCGATCCGCTGGGCGCCTTCGTAGTAGCCGACATCCCTGGCTTGATCGAGGGAGCCTCCTCAGGCGCGGGCCTTGGGATCCGTTTTCTGCGCCATATCGAGCGGACTCGCCTGTTGGCGCATGTCATTGATGTCTCGGACGCTGCAACGAATCCTCGGGAAGCGCTGGCTGTGGTCGAGGAAGAACTCCGAGCCTTCAATCCCGAACTGCTGAAGCGCCCTCGCGTCATTGCCGCCAACAAGATCGATCTTCCCCATGACTCCCATCTCTCCACGCTCCATGCTCTCTGCGCAGAGCAGGGTCTTCCTCTTTTTCCGCTGTCAGCCATGACGGGTGAGGGGGTCGAGCGACTCGTCCAGTACCTGGTCGACCAGCTTCAAACACATTCTGAAGCGGTGAACGTCTCATGAGCCGAGAAGAAAGATCATCACCGGACACTCGAGCCGCCGCGCGGGAGGCAAAACGGCTGGTTGTGAAGGTCGGCTCGGCCGTCCTGTCTAAGGGCGATACCGCCCTGCACCAGGCGACGCTGGAGCGGATCTGTCGCGAGCTCGTCTGCCTGCGAAAGGAAGGGCGCCAAGTGGTCCTGGTCTCCTCGGGCGCCATCCTGGCTGGTATGGGTCGGCTTGGACTGACGGAGCGGCCCGCAAGCATCCCATTGAAGCAAGCCGCTGCCGCTGTCGGCCAGAGCCTGCTCATGCGTCACTACGAGGAGGCCTTCGCACCGTATGGTCAGAAGCTGGGGCAACTTTTGCTGACCCAGGACGATTTTCGTGCGCGACACCGGTACCTTAATGCGCGCAACACCTTATTCACGCTGCTCCACCTGGGGGTACTCCCGGTCATCAACGAGAACGACACGGTAGCCGTGGAAGAGATCAGGCTTGGAGATAATGACCGCCTTTCGGCGTTAGTGGCGACGCTGCTTGGGGCGGACCTGCTGGTCATCCTGACCGATCTGGACGGGCTGTACACGGCTGACCCGCGAAAAGATCCCCATGCGAAGCTCGTCCATGAGGTACCCCGACGATCTACGGGACTCCATTTCTGGGCCGACGAGTCTGGGACCGGGCTTGGCACGGGCGGGATGGCTACAAAGGTGGCCGCGGCGCGCGCGGCCGCGGCTTCCGGCGTCCCTACCATCATTGCGAACGGCCTGGTGGAGGGAGTCCTGGAGCGGATCGTCCGTGGTGACGCGGTCGGTACCGTCTTTCAGGCGTCTGCGTCCAGGATGCGGAGTCGAAAGCGCTGGCTGGCGTTTGCAACGGAGCGTAGGGGACGGATTGCTGTGGATGCCGGGGCCAAGCAGGCGCTCATTCGTAACGGCAAGAGTCTTCTTCCATCCGGGGTTGTCTCGGTCGATGGCGAGTTCGAGGGGGGCGAAGTGGTCAGCCTCTGTGACATCGACGGTGTGGAATTTGCGAGAGGCGTAGCGAACTATGACGCCGAACAAGTGAAACAGATCAGAGGCATCAGGAGCGATCAGATCGAGGGAATGCTTGGCGCCAAGCCATTCGATGAGGTAGTGCACCGGGATAACCTGGTGATACTGGAGGGGTGAAGGCGTGACGGCGCAGATGGTACGGGAGCTTGGGAGGGCGGCGCGGCTTGCAGTTCGGGCCCTCGCCACGACGGTGCCGGAGGTGAAGAACCGGGCGGTGGCGGCCATGGCAGACGCGCTATGGAACGGCCGGACAGCGATCCTCTCAGCGAATGCGCTCGATCTGGCGGAAGCCAAGTCAGCGCATCATCCGCCTGCGTTGCTGGACCGACTGGCGCTTGACGAAAAACGGATTGAGAAGATGGCGGCCGGCGTGCGACAAGTGGCGGCGCTGCCCGATCCTGTCGGAGAGATTACCGGGATGTGGCGCCGCCCAAACGGCCTGCTCGTGGGCCGGATGCGGGTGCCGCTCGGGGTCATCGGCGTTATCTACGAGGCCAGGCCGGGGGTTACAGCCGACACGACGGCCCTCTGTCTGAAGTCGGGGAACGCCGTCATCCTGAAAGGGGGTCGGGAGGCGATCCGCAGCAACCGGGTCATCAGCAGCTTACTGGCGGATGCCGCTCTGGCAAGTGGCCTGCCCAAGGGTTGTGTGGCGTTCATCGATTCGGTTGACCGGGAGGCGGTAAGCCACCTGCTTCAACTCACGGGGCTCGTAGACCTGATTATCCCCCGAGGAGGCGAGGAACTGATCCGGGCGGTGCAGCAAACCTCGACCATTCCGGTTCTGGCCCACGACAAAGGGCTGTGCCATACCTACGTCGATGAGGGCGCCGATCTTCACATGGCGGAGGAGATCACCTTTAACGCCAAGGTCGAGCGACCGGGTGTCTGTAACGCCATGGAAAGCCTGCTGGTACATGAGCGGGTGGCGGCTATCTTCTTGCCACGAATTGTCGGGCGGTTGCAGGAGGCCGGGGTTGAGGTCCGGGGTTGTCCTCGAACAAGGGCCTTGGTGCAAGGTATCACGCTTGCCACCGAGGCAGACTGGGATACCGAATATCTCGACCTGATCCTGTCGGTAAAGGTCGTCGGCTCGTTCGAAGAGGCTGTGGCGCACATCGCCGCGCACGGCTCCGGCTTAGCCGAGGCGATCGTCACAGCGGATCACGGCCGGGCCATGCGTTTCCTTCGGGAGGTAGATGCCGGCGCCGTATTCGTCAATGCCTCCACCCGTTTCACTGACGGCGGCGAGTTCGGGATGGGGGCCGAGATGGGGATCAGCACGCAGAAGCTCCATGCCCGTGGCCCGGTCGGTCTTACCGAACTGACCTGTGAGAAGTTCATTATATTCGGGGAAGGCCAGGTCAGGGATTCAACGAAATAGGGGAGCCATGCATATCGGCGTGATGGGCGGGACCTTCGATCCGATTCACCTCGGCCACCTGCGGGCCGCCGAGGAGATCTACCGGGCCTTTGAGTTGGACAAGATTATCTTTGTGCCGGCCGCCCGGCCTCCTCACAAAGAAGAGGAATTCGAAGCCTCAGCCATGCACCGATACGAGATGGTCTCGTTGGCGACGGTCTACACGCCGTACTTTAGTGTCTCCCCGATTGAGCTGAGCCGACCGGGCCGATCCTACTCGGTTGAGACGCTCCGCGAGTTTCGAAAGCTGTACGGGGAGGAGAGTTCCATCTACTTCATCATGGGGGTCGATGCGTTTCTTGACATCGCCACATGGAAGGAAGCGGGGGAGTTGCTGTCGCTGGCGCAGGTCATCGTCACCGCTCGTCCCGGCTGGCGGCTTGATGAGGTGGAGCGCTCTATGGCGCCCGAGCAACGGCATCTCCTGGGTAACCCCCGGTTTAAGTACACGAAGGTCTCGGAGATTACGCGGGAGACCGCAACAGCGCACTATGAACCCCGTTTGGTCCTATTGGTTGAAGTGGTCTCGTTGGATATCTCCTCCAGCGAGATCCGGCAACTGGTGAAGGAGGGGAGGAGCATCCGGTATCTGGTAACCGACACTGTGGCCGCGTACATAGGCAAGAATCGCCTGTATCAACCCGGACGAAAAGGCTCATAGGTTGACGCGAGACTTCGACGTGAGCTCATTCGAACGACCTGCATTGTCGGCAGACACGAGCGGGCGGATCGATACCGACACGCTGTTGCGGCTTGCAGTAGCGGCGGCCTCCGAGGTGAAGCCTACCTCCCTGGTGCACCTTGATCTCCGGGGTCTCTGCTCCTTTACCGACTATTTTCTTATTGTGAGTGCCCCCTCGGTCCGGCAGGTCCGGGCCGTCGCCGAACGGATCGAGGAGCGGCTTCGAGAAGAACACGTTCGATTGTCCCATCGGGAGGGCGACCTGGAAGCCCGTTGGATTCTTCTTGACTACAGCGATGTAATCATTCATATTTTCGACGAAGAGACGCGGTTGTACTATGATCTGGAGGGGTTGTGGGCTGACGCGCCGAGACGGGAGTTGGTTCAGGCGGATTGTCGGTTCCTCTAAGATAACTTGTTGGAATGAAGCCAATACCTGCGAAGCGGGGGGCGCATAGGCCCCGCTTCTTTTTTTGTTGGGGGCCGGTCGTGTCCGTATTCTCCCCTCTCTCTTTGGAGGGCAAGGGCGATCTTCCGAATTGCCGAGGTGGCCTATCGGCGTGCGACCACACACAGGCAGGGAGGTGATGGGGATGCCGTTGAGGGCAGCGGTGCTGGAACGGTTAAAGGAAAGGCTCTTAGAGAAGCGACGTGCGTTGATTAACACAGTGCGGGAGAAGCGCGCAAACAATCTGGAGGGAGGCGGCGGTGATGGCACACAGGACATTGCTGATCAAGCCACCACAGCCTATACCAAGGAGTTTCTGCTCTCTATCAGCGACGCTGAGCGTCAGCAGTTGAAGCAGGTGGACGCCGCCCTGGAGAAGATGCGGCAGAAGACGTACGGCCAGTGCGAACGGTGCGGCGAGCCGATCAGTGAGAAGCGGCTCGAGGCGTTGCCTTTTGCCAGGTTCTGCATTGCCTGCCAGGAGGAAGAGGAACGGAGCTGAAGGAGCTGCTGGCGGTCTTTCTTCACTTCATCTTTCCCTCCCCCTGCCGAGTGTGCCATCAACCCCTGGACGCCACTCGCCGGTCCCTCGTCTGTGGTCGCTGCTGGCTGAAGATTCAGCCCGTTACCGAACCGTTTTGTCCCCGCTGTGGGAGGC
>JAGWRQ010000133.1 GCA_028869615.1 Candidatus Methylomirabilota bacterium
AACCAGATAGAGAAGCACGAACCTAAAGTATGAGTACGCCCAATGTATGTTCTGCATTGCCCGTATCTGTTGAATTAGCGCCTTCGCACCGTAGGAGAGCTTTTCTGATTTTTCATCTCGGTCATAGTAGCCAGACACCCACTTGTCAATGACTCCATGGTACTTTGAATTAAAGCGTCCTGCTTCCTGGAGACTCGAGACAACGGCTCTCGGCTCATACTTCAAATCGCGAAGTAGAAAGAACTGAAGAAGGAGACTCGGATCTCGGTCACTCCTGTTGTCTATCAACACTTCTGCAACATCAAAAATAAACTCATCTCGCACTTTTAGCGGATTGAGCAGGTCCTTTCTTTGGGCATGCATGTAAATGCCCCCAGCAATAATAAGCACGACGCAGGCAATGGCAATAGTATCTAAGATGCCAAAACTCTTCAAAGATCGTAGGGTCTTGTACGCGAGTGAGTAGAGAATCACTATTTTGCCTATGTGCTCTTCAAACAGTCGCAATACTTCTGCGGCCCAGACCTGGTTTGTATGTTCAACTCTCACCGTGATAGAACCCACGTGCGAAAACAATCTAGTGTAGTGAGTCATAAATAACTTGACATATATCTACGCTATAAGCTATCCTATGAGACATGAGAACCGCAGCCCCTATCCGTTTGTCTTCCGAAGAGCGCTCGGTCTTGGCCACGTGGGCGCATGGCAGACGCGTCCCATGGCGACTGGTGCAGCGTGCACGAATTGTCCAGATGGCGGCCGACGGTGGACTCAGTCAGGACATCGCACGGGCATTGGACATCTCCAGGCCCACGGTGCAGCTGTGGCGGGAGCGGTTCCTGGCGCTGCGGTTGGCAGGGCTGGAGAAGGACGCGCCACGTCCTGGTCGTATCCCAAGCATTCCCGAGAAGAAAGTCCGTGCAGTCATCGAAGCCACGCTGCATACGACACCACCGCATGCGACCCACTGGAGCACACGCAGCATGGCCAAGACCCAGGGCCTCAGCCAAGCCACGATCCGTCGTATCTGGAAGCAACACCACCTCAAGCCCCATCTTGTCAAGACCTTCAAGATCAGCCGCGACAAATACTTTGTCGAGAAGCTCTACGATGTCGTTGGACTGTATCTCAATCCCCCAGACAAATCCCTTGTGCTGTGTGTCGACGAGAAAAGTCAAATCCAAGCCCTCGATCGCACCCAACCCGGTCTTCCGTTGAAGAAAGGCCGCTGCGGGACGATGACGCACGACTACAAACGCCACGGCACGACCACCCTCTTTGCGGCCCTCAGCATGCTCGACGGCAAGGTGATCGGCGACTGCATGCCACGACATCGGCATCAAGAATTCATCCGCTTCCTCAAGAACATCGATGTCGAAATATCGCCCGAGCTCGATCTGCATCTGATCGTGGACAACTACGGGGCCCACAAGCATCCCCGCGTGACATCCTGGCTCCGGCGGCATCCACGGTTCCATCTGCACTTCATTCCGACTTCGAGCTCCTGGTTGAATTTGGTAGAGCGGTGGTTCCGCGAACTGAGTGATAAGCGCATTCGCCGTGGCAGCTTCGGGAACGTGCCGGAGTTGATCGCTGCCATCAAAGACTATCTGGACAGTCACAACCAGAACCCGCGAGTATTTGTATGGACCGCCTCGGTGGAGCACATTTTGACCAAGGTCGCCAAATGTAAAGAAGCGTTGGACTCACTACACTAGTTGCTCCTTCCAATACCATCTCCGTGGATACAATGGTACCGGAGTCCTTCAATTCTCCTAGGGCCCTGGTCGTAATCCAATGAAAGAATTTATCCTCAAAAAGAACCTCGATTTGCCGCCCGTAGAAAACTTCCTGTGGCCATTTGTTAAATAGCTCAGCCATCAGGGCTGCCTTGGCCTCGTCGATCTTTCTATCGCGTGGCCATTCGTCTGCCACCTCTTCATAGTATTGCCACTCGTCCTCAAAATCAGCCATCTCGATCCAATTGAATAAGTGCTTTTTTCATGGCTAGCATTAGCATTAAGTGCTCTTGCGTACCTTCTAGCACAAACTTAAGCACGCGTCAAAGTATTCAGCTCGGGGAACTGGATCCCAGGTCAAGCCAGGAATGACAATCGGCTGCGGTGATCGGTCACCGTCATGAAGACGATAATCCGGTAGCTATCCAATCATTGCGCCTCGTTTCCTCGCCACGTCCCTGGAGCCTTTCTTTAACCGCCTGACGAGCTCTTCATTCGCAAGGGGCATATTCAGTCTTGACACCCGTACCCACAATGGGTACATTCGTACCCAAAATGAGTACAGTCAGCAAAAGCTCATCTCTGGCTTCTGTGCTTTTTGGGAAAGCCCGCCGGGCGATCTTGGCTTTGCTTTACGGCCATCCGGATGAATCGTTTTATGTCCGCCAGGTGGTCCGCGCCGCCGGAATCGGCCACGGGGCGGCTCAAAGGGAGCTAACCCGACTGGCACAAGCAGGCATTCTGTATCGAGCGGGGCGGGGAAGACAGGTCTATTACCAGGCTAATCCCCAGTGTACGATTTTTGAGGAACTGAAGAGTTTAGTAGTGAAAACAGCCGGGGTTGCGGATGTCCTACGCGCTGCTTTGTTGCCCCTTGCTGAACGCATCCAGGCCGCCTTCATCTTTGGTTCAATGGCCGAAGGCCGGCAAAAACAGGAAAGTGACGTGGACCTTTTAGTCATCGGAAACGTCAGCTTGCGAGAGGTGGTGACGGCCTTGTCCCAAGCACAAACAACCCTCGGCAGGGAAGTCAATCCAACCGTTTATCCGCCGGAGGAATTTCGCCAGAAACTGGCCCAGGGCCATCATTTTTTAAAATCGCTGGTCAAGAATCCCCGCATTTTTCTGATTGGAGACGAGCATGAGCTTGAAAGATTGGGCGAAAAACGGCTGGCTCGTTGAGCACCAAGCCAGCCGCCAAGAAAGGGTACATGCCGTATGGATATCTTGTCACATGGGCTTTGGGGTGGGATCGCCTTCGGACGGGCAAACCGGCGGAGTTTCAGCCTGGCGTTTTCGTTTGGCATTCTCCCGGATCTAGTGCCGTTTGGCCCCTTCTACGTCGCCGTCCTCCTCGGGCTTGCTCAGCGGCCGCATTTCGGTCACGAACCCCCTGATCCGTCCCTCTTCCCGGATTACGTCCATCGCGCCTACAGTGTCACGCACAGCCTGGTCGTCTTCCTCCTAGCCTTTGCGCTTCTGTGGATGGTATTCCGGAAGCCGATCTGGGAGTCCGTGGCTTGGGGGCTCCATATTCTCTTTGATATCTTCACGCATTCGTTCCGATTTTTCCCCACTCCGTTTCTCTGGCCGATTTCGGATTTCAAGGTCAACGGCTGGCATTGGGGCCGGTCTGAGATCTTCATCCCCAACGTGGTTTTGCTTGTACTGCTCTATGTCTGGTTCTTGTATCGCCGGCGGAGGGTACGGAAAGGTCCAACAGAAGCGTTTTTCCGAAGGTAGGTTGGAAACTTGGTGAAGGGCGGGTGATCAGAGAGCTTCGGTGCGAATCGGTACCTCTGCGTCCGCGCCGACCACCGTCGTCCACTCGCGAACCCGCCAGCGAGTCACCACACCGTGTGCGACGTACGGGTCGGCCGCAGCGAATGCCTCGGCCACCGCAGGTGAAGGACCACGGAAGAGCAGCACCACTCCGTCAGCAGGGTTGGCGAGCGCGCCGCCGAGGACCAGTTCTCCGCGCGCAACGGCTTGGCGCGCGTGCTCCAGATGCGCCTTGCGAAAGGGCTGTCGCCGCTCGGTGTAATCGGGGACAACGTCGTAAAACAGTAGATAATGCATTAGGCATCCTTCCTGCGGGTGGAAGTTGGTGGAGGGTAGGGGATTCGAACCCCCGACCTCGGCGTTGCGAACGCCGCGCTCTCCCAACTGAGCTAACCCCCCCCATGGAAGCAGCGTTCAGCACTCAGCGATCGGCTTTCAGCGTGTGTGGGGCTTCCTTGGTAAACGACTGATCGCCAGGACTGAAGGCGTCAATAAATTAGCGGAAAGCGGCTGGTTTGTCCAGTGGCCTTTTTGGGTAGGGCGTGAAGTGGATCAGTCGCATTGCTGGCGTACGATGCGCAAGAGATCCTCGGTGGTGTAGATTGACTCCATCGCATACCCACTTTTCAGTAGCTCCTCGCGGCCGCCTTCCTGGCGGTCCACAAGCGCCAGTACCTTGACGATCTGAAAGCCGGCATGCAGCGCGCCGTCGATTGCCTTGAGGGTCGAGGCTCCTGTCGTGACGACATCCTCAATAATCACAACCCTCGCGCCCGGCTGCTCGAACCCCTCCACCCATTTCTGGGTTCCATGACCTTTCGGCTCCTTTCGGACGCTGAAGGCCTGAATCGGTTCCCCTGCGAGGGCGCTGTGATAGGCGACGGCGTAGGCAATGGGATCGGCGCCAAGCGTGAGTCCTCCGACGGCGACGATCCGCTCACTATCCTTTCGTTCTATAACCTTGATCTGCTCGAAGAAGAGCCGGCCGAGGAGCGGCATCGCCTCTGACATGAATGTCGTCTGCTTGCAGTTGATGTAGTAACGGCTCTTTCGGCCGGATGCCAGGGTGAAGACCGGCTCGGCGCTGTACTGGAAGGAGTGCTGAACCAGCAATCTCAGGAGTTGGTCTTTTGGGGTTTCCACGGGGGTGAGAATACATGAGGAAGGTGGAGTTGTCTAGATCGTACAGCGGGGCTGAGCCCGCTTCTCCAGGTATTGCTGGTGGTATTCCTCTGCCCGGTAAAAGGTCGAGGCCGGTGTAAGCTCGGTCACGATCGGCTGCTGGTGCTTTCCGCTGAGTTCCAGTTTTTGTTTGGACGCGAGCGCCGCGGCCTGCTGGTCGGCATCGTGGAAGAAGATCGCCGAGCGGTACTGTGTGCCGAGATCCGGCCCCTGACGATTCAGGGTGGTTGGGTCATGGATCGACCAGAAGAGAGCGAGGAGCTCGTCGTAGGAGACCTGCGAAGGATCGTACTCTACCTCGACAACCTCCGCATGGCCGGTCGTGCCGGAGCACACATCATGGTACGTCGGGTTCTCGAAGGAGCCGCCCATGTATCCGACTGCCGTGGCGATCACGCCCGGCAGTCGGCGAAACGCGGCTTCGACACCCCAGAAGCAGCCCGCCCCAAACGTGGCCTTTTTCATCGGTATGCGAGGGTTACTCGACGACCTGGACGCCTTTCCAGAACGCGACGCGGCCGGTAATCTGCTTCGCGGCGTCCTTGGGCGAAGGGTAGTACCAGGCCGCGTCACGATTAATGGCATCGCCGACAACCAGATCGTAATAGCTGGCTTCACCCTTCCAGTGACAGGTGGAATGGGTGGCGCTCTCGCGGAGATAGTCGGATCTGACCGAGGACATGGGGAAGTAGTGATTCTCCTCGACGACCACGGTGTCGGCGCTCTCAGCGATGATCACTCCGTTCCAGATGGCCTTCATGATTGGGTGCTCCTCTTCAGGTCTGACAAGAAGATCTTCAAGATGTCGATCGGGAGCGGGAAGACAATCGTGGAGTTCTTCTCTGTGGCGATCTCGGTGAGCGTCTGCAGGTATCGAAGCTGGATGGTGACAGGCTCGGTCGCCATGATCCTGCCCGCCTGCGCCAGCTTTTCGGAGGCGATCAGCTCACCCTCGGCGTGGATGATCTTCGCCCGCTTCTCCCGCTCGGCCTCCGCCTGCTTGGCCATGGCCCGCTGCATCTCGTGCGGGAGGTCCACGAGCTTGATCTCCACTACGGTTACCTTGATCCCCCACGGATCGGTGTGCTGGTCGATGATCTGTTGAAGCCGCTGGTTGAGCCGCTCGCGCTCGGCCAACAGCTCGTCCAGTTCGGACTGTCCCAGGACGCTTCTGAGGGTGGTTTGGGCGATCTGCGAGGTGGCGAAGAGGTAATTCTCGACCTGGACGATGGCACGCTCGGGGTCGATCACGCGGAAGTAGATCACGGCGTTCACTTTGACCGACACGTTGTCCTTGGTGATGACGTCCTGGGAGGGAACGTCCATGGCCACCGTCCGCAGGCTGACCTTTATCAT
>JAGWRQ010000134.1 GCA_028869615.1 Candidatus Methylomirabilota bacterium
CGCTCGGTACGGGATTGTCGAGGTCGCGAATCTCAATAGCCCCGGGCAGGTAGTGATCGCCGGGGAGACCGAGGCGGTCGACCGAGCCGTTGAGTTGGCCAAACAACGTGGCGCCAAGCGGGCCGTGCGCCTCCAGGTGAGCGCGCCCTTTCACTGCTCCTTGATGGGGCCGGCGGCGGAGCGATTGGCCGGCGCGCTCAGATCGATTCCGATTGCCGATCCGTTGGTCCCGTTGATCAACAATGTCGACGCCGAGATGGTGACGAAGAAGGAAGAGATCGCTGACAGTCTCGTTCGCCAGGTTACAAGCCCGGTGCGGTGGGAGGATGTAGTGCGAAGGCTGGTGAAAGAAGGCGTCACCCGCTTCCTGGAGCTTGGCCCTGGAAAGGTGCTCACCGGGCTGATCAAGCGGATTGCCCCGGAGGCTGTCGCGCTGTACGCGGAGGATCTGGATTCGCTGCGGATCGCGGTAGATCGGGTGGAGGCGCTTCGCTGATCGTGATGGGAGCCGCGACCGGACTTGGCGGGAAGGTGGCTGTTGTTACCGGCGGCTCGCGGGGGATTGGGCGGGCAATTGCCCTCGGACTCTCGGCGCAGGGGGCGAAGGTGGCCATCTGCGCGAGAAACCTGGAGGCAGCCGAGCGGGTGGTTGCAGAGATCGAGACAACCGGGGCCGAGGGACTGGCCATTGCGGCGGATATTTCGCGGGAGTCGGAGGCTGAGGGGCTGATTCAGGCCGGCATCAAACGTTTTGGTCGGCTTGACATCCTGGTCAACAACGCCGGCATTACTAAGGACGGACTGCTGATCCGCATGAAGGAGGAGGACTGGGACGCGGTCCTGGACGTCAACCTGAAAGGAGCATTTTTCATGACCCGCGCGGCGCTTCGACCGATGCTCAAGGCGCAGGGCGGTCGAATCGTGAATATCAGTTCGGTCGCAGGGACGATGGGGATTCCCGGACAGGCCAACTATTCCGCCTCGAAGGCGGGCCTGATCGGTTTCACGAAGGCTGTCGCCAGGGAGGTTGCCTCCAGATCGATTACGGTGAATGCGGTGGCTCCAGGCTTCATCGAGACTGAGATGACGGCGGTCCTGTCCGAGGATCGCAAGCGGACCTACCTCAGCCAGATCCCTATGGGTCGATTTGGGGGGGCGGAGGAGGTGGCTGCCCTGGTCGCGTTCCTGGTTTCAGAAGCGGCAAGCTACATTACGGGTCAGGTGATTACGATCGATGGCGGGTTGCGGACATAATCTGCGAACGGAATCCATGGGACGGCACAAAGGCCGTAGAGAGGGGGACGATGGCTGACGTAATGGAGATCGAGGAGAGGGTCAAGAAGATCATCGTGGACCAATTGGGCGTGAATGCGACAGAGGTGACGCCGGAAGCCTCGTTCGTCGAAGATCTTGGCGCCGACTCGCTTGATACGGTAGAGTTGGTGATGGCTCTGGAAGAGGAGTTCGGCATCGAGATCCCTGACGAGGAGGCTGAGAAGATCGTGACCGTGAAAGACGCTATCGCGCATATCAAGGCGCATCCCGCGTAATAGGCCGGTCTTGCTTCCATGGGCCATTGGTGGGCGATGGGGATATGAGGCTATGAGGCGAGTCGTCGCGACAGGGCTGGGCGTGGTGGCGCCTAACGGCATCGGTGTCGATACCTTCTGGGAAAATCTGGTAAACGGGGTCTCAGGTATCGACCATATCACCCGGTTCGACGCCGGTTGCCATGATACGAAGATCGCCGCAGAGGTCAAGGGATTTGACCCGCTTCTCTATATGGAGAAGAAAGAGGTCAAGAAGATGGACCGGTTTATCCACTATGCGTTGGCCGGCGCCGTTATGGCGGTGGATGATGCCCAGCTCACGGTGAAGGATGTTGAACGAAGTCGTATCGGTGTCCTCATCGGCACCGGCATGGGCGGAATCCCCGCCCTGGAGGAAACACACAAGACGTTGCTGGAAAAAGGGCCTGGCCGGATCAGTCCCTTCTTCATCCCCTCGATCATCACGAACCTGGCCTCCGGCCATATCGCCATACGCTTCGGACTCCGTGGACCTAATTCATGCGTCTCCACAGCGTGTGCGACCGGCAATCATGCGATCGGCGACTCGTTCGAACTGATCAGGCGAGGGATGGCTGATGTGATGTTTGCCGGTGGAACCGAGGCCGTCATCTCTCCGCTGACGATCGGCGGATTCGGCGCCATGAAGGCCCTGTCCACCAGAAATGACGCGCCTCAGCGCGCCAGCCGACCGTTCGACAAGGGACGCGACGGCTTCGTGATGGGGGAGGGCGCGGGCGTCCTGATTCTCGAGGAGTTGGACCATGCACTGGAGCGCGGCGCCAGGATCTATGCCGAGTTAGCCGGCTACGGGATGTCGGCTGATGCCTATCATATGACCGCGCCGGAGCCTGAAGGGGCCGGCGCGATTGCCTCGATGGTCCTCGCGCTGGAGTCTGCGCGGCTCCAGCCGGAAGAGGTCGATTACATCAATGCGCACGGAACATCAACGCCAGCGGGCGATGCCGCCGAGACCGAGGCGATCAAGAAGGTGTTTGGGGATCACGCCTATCGTCTGGCAGTGAGTTCCATCAAATCGATGACCGGACACCCCCTGGGGGCCGCGGGAGGCATCGAATCGGTGGCTACGGTGCTGACCCTCCACCATAGCGTGATCCCGCCGACCATCAACTACGATGAGCCGGACCCTGAGTGTGATCTTGATTACGTCCCCAACAAAGCGCGCCGGGCTGAGGTGCGGGTCGCCGTCAGCAACTCGTTCGGGTTTGGCGGGACCAATGCCACCCTGGTGTTCAAGCGGTATAGGTAAAGCTATCAGCGGTCAGCTATCACGCGTGGCTTGTCTGACGGCCGACTGCCGATGGCTGAATGCCTGCCGTTATCCGAGCGGAGCAGGGGAGTTGTCTTTCGCGAGGGCGGCAAGCTTGTCCAGAACACCATTAACGAAAGCGCCGGAGTCCTTTCCACTGAACGCCTTCGCCAACTCGATCGCTTCGTCGATCACGACCTTCCATGGCGTCTTGCCGTAATAGAGCAGCTCGAACGCGGCTAAGCGAAGGATGCAGAGATCCACGAGAGCCAGCCGTGAGAGGATCCAGTGTTCGATGTGCGCGGCAAGCAGATCATCGATCGGCTTTCGATGCTGCAACGTCCCCTGAACCAATTCCTCAGCCAGCGACCGAATCTCCGGCCCCACCTGATGGCCGGTCCAGAAATCGGTAGACTGTGCCTCAAAAGCTTCCAGGGGGTAAAATTCAAGCTGATACAGGAGTGAGAGCGCAAGCTCCCTGGCCCGGTGCTGTTTACCCATTTCCCCTGTCCTGGGGGCAACTCGCTCCCTTGCGCACTATTTGAGTTGAGCGAACAGGCTGGCCATTTCAATGGCTGAAAGCGCCGCCTCGAACCCTTTGTTGCCGCCCTTCGTCCCGGCCCGTTCGATCGCCTCATCAAGCGTATTCGCGGTGATGACGCCAAAGACAATGGGCACGCCGGTATCGAGACTGGCTGTGGCAATTCCCTTCGCGGCTTCTCCCGCGATGTAATCGAAATGGGCGGTGGCGCCTCGGATGACGGCGCCCAGCGCGATGACGGCGTCGTAGCGGTTTGAAGCCGCCAGGCGCTTTGCCGCGTAGGGTAACTCGAAGGCGCCAGGTACCTTCACCAGGTGCAGATCGCCATCCTCCGCACCATGGCGGAGCAGGCAGTCGAGCGCCCCTTCCACCAACCGTTTGGCGATCAGTTCATTCACGCGACTTGCCACAAGGGCGAATCGAAACCCTGTGGCCTGGTACATCCCTTCGGTCGTTTTCAACGCACACCTCCCATGCTGACTATACCGTTTCGAGCAGGTGGCCGAGCTTGGCGAATTTAGTTTGCAGATACGCGCGATTCTCGACGTTGGGATGAATCTCGATGGGAATCCGCTGTACCACATGGAGACCATAGGCCTCGAGCCCGACGATCTTTCGTGGGTTGTTGGTCAGTAGCCGAATATTACACAGTCCGAGGTCTGACAGGATCTGGGCCCCGATCCCATACTCTCTCAGATCAGGTTTGAAGCCGAGCCTCGCATTGGCCTCCACCGTATCCAGGCCGGTGTCCTGCAACTCATAGGCGCGCATCTTATTCGCCAGGCCGATGCCTCTGCCTTCCTGTCGGATATAGAGAAAGACCCCCTTTCCCTCCTTGGCAATCAGCTCGAGCGACTTGTCCATCTGCGGTCCGCAGTCGCACCGAAGCGAGCCGAAGACGTCGCCCGTGAGGCACTCCGAGTGGACCCGCACCAGCGTCTCTTCGACGGCGTTGAGCTCTCCCATGACCAAGGCCAGATGGTGTTTGTTCTCGACGTGACTGTGATACAGGATCGCGGTGAATCGGCCGTATGGGGTCGGCAGCGTCGTCGTGGCGACGCGACTGACGAGGCGCTCCCGTTTCAGTCGAAACTCGATCAGAGCTTTGACGGTGATCAGCTTTAAGCCGTGCTTGCAGGCGAAGCGATACAGCTCGGGCGTCCTGGCCATCGCGCCGTCGTCTCGCATGACCTCACAGATCACCCCGGCAGGGTACAGGCCGGCTAAACGGGCGAGGTCAATAGCGGCTTCGGAATGCCCTGCCCGTGTCAGCACTCCCCCCTCTCGTCCGCGAAGCGGAAAGGTGTGACCTGGGCTGGTGAGATCATCGGCTGTCGCCTTTGGGTCGATGATGGTTTGGATAGTGATCGCCCGGTCATGGGCTGAGATGCCGGTCGTGACCTTGTCCCGGGCATCGACAGAGACGCAAAAAGCGGTCTCGTGGGGGGAGGTGTTGTCCGTCACCATCGGCGGGATACGGAGCGCATCCAACCGCTCGCCGATGACGGGCATACAGATCAACCCTCGTCCCTGCGTGGCCATGAAGTTGATCGCCTCCGGCGTCACCTTTTCGGCGGCCATCGTGAGATCGCCTTCATTTTCTCGGTCGTCATCGTCGACGACGATCACCATCTTGCCGTCGCGCAGGTCTCGGATCGCTTCTTCGATGGTGTGAAATTGGATCGTCTCTTCCATAGCTGCTCCCCCCCCAAGAGCCGGTTCAGCTGAACCCCATCTCCTGGAGCCGCGATTCGGTAAGGGTCGTCTTGCGCGTCAGAGGCCCAAGTCCCTCGAGATAGCGGACGACATACTTTCCAAGGAGGTCGGCTTCCAGGTTGACACGCCATCCGACCTGCTTACCGCCAAGCGTCGTGTGGTGGTAGGTGTGCGGAATAATGGCTACTCCAAAGGAGCGCTCATCCAGATCTGCCACCGTCAGGCTGATTCCGTCTACCGCAACGGACCCCTTTTCCACAAGCAGAGGCCGCAGCGCCTCAGGGTACGCAATCGAGAACCACCACATCCCCTCGGTCTCCCGAATCTCGCGGATGGTTCCGACTCCGTCGATGTGGCCGGTGACGAAGTGGCCTCCGAGTCGATCCGTCGGCCGACAGGGTCGTTCGAGGTTTACGGAATTGCCGGCTTGGAGCGCTCCCAAGGTTGTGCGCGCCACGGTCTCCTCGGACAGGTCGGACTCGAACAGGGTAGGCGCCGTCTTCGTGACCGTAAGGCAGGTCCCGTCGACCGCGATACTGTCCCCGATGGCAAGGGCAGAGGTTGTCTGCTGCCCTTTGATGGCGAGCTTCGCGATGCCGCCTTCCCGGCGCACCCGCTGGACTTGGCCTACCTCTTCGATCAATCCGGTAAACATCCCGTTGGCCTAGCAGGTTCCTTCATAGGTTGGGCGGTATCCCTCAATCAGCAGGTCATCCTCCAATTGCTCGATCCGCAGCCGGGACAGTCGTAAGGCCTGGCCGATCTCCTCAATGCCTACTCCACCAAGAAGACTGGGTGCGGTCTTCCCCCCAATGAGAATCGGCGCCGCAAAGAATAGGAATTTATCGACGATCCCCTCTTCAATAGCCGAGGTAAAGATGCCTTCTCCACCCTCGATCATTACGCTGGTGACCTCGCGCTCGCCGAGGCGTTTCAGGAGGTGTTCAAGGCGGAT